>CAWVVG010000221.1:0-6271 GCA_963932775.1 uncultured bacterium | reverse complement strand
CTCGAACGCTTGGACCCCTCCTCAAGGGTCTGGACCACAGCCCCCACTCCTTTCGAAGGACTTAAAAAAGCCAACCTTCCAATCTGGAATGAAGCCGCCTTCGCAGCAAGCTGGGGCGAACTGCTGGGTGACCGGGTAGCGCCACCCCCGTTTCCTCGCACAGGAAAGGCCTTTCTCCAGGTCGCCTGGGAGACCCTTACCGCTGAGCGAATGCTCACCCCGATCCCCAACCCAATGCCTCCCAGTCTTCAGCGCCTGAGTGTGCTCACTCAACCGTTCCCGCAGGCCGTGGCCGTGCAGATGGCGCCAGACTTGAACCGATGGATCGAATCGGGCCAGATCGAGGTGGTGACGCCAGCCAGCGATGGCGACTCCGCACGCCTTCGATTCGCATCCATGGCCACGAAGATGCTCGCCGAGTCCGAACTGACCGACCTCCGAGCCTCCCACAAATTTGCAGCCGGAGCCTGGGCCCGATTTCCGATAATTGAAGAAGCCGTCCGGGAGAGAACGCTGCACCTGCTGAAGGCAGGCATGGCCCAGCCTGCGGACATCGCTGCCGTGGTGCAGCTGGAGGTGACCCGGGAGCGACCGTTCCACATTCGGCAGTGGATGGACCTGCTGCTGCTCCATCTCGACGTTCCAGACCTCGATGAGAAAACCAACACTTTTGAGTTTCGATACGCTGGCCTGTTCGCCCGACTCCACATCTCACCGCAGACCATCAATGTCGACGATGTGAGAGAGCTTGCCGTGCAAGCAGACACCGCCTACCGGCGAGGGCTATACGCACACTTCAAGCTCGCACACTCAATCCGAACCAGCGACGGTGAGGGGGTGGTCGAGGAAGCCGCCAAGTGGGCCCGAAGCTTGTCTCAGTCTCACCCGGTCCTGGCTGCACGCATGTTTCGAGAAATCGCACTTGCTCATTTAGGAACTCAGCGGAATGAGGCCGCCCTAAAGGACAGCCGGACTGCCCTTTTTCTCGCGCGGGCGGGCGCATCGGTCGGGGGCGAGGAGGAAACCACAGACGTTGAGACAACACTACCGGTCCACCCCCGAAGGCTGACCAAGCCTGAGATCGATGCTGCCACCACCTATTCCGCGGCCTTGGTCTACGCCGGCCGCCCCAAAGAAGCCGAAGTACTGTGCGGCGAGATGGCCCAACGGTGTACCCAGAATGGATACAGCCGTGGAGCCGCAGCATTCTTGATCAATCGTGCCATTGCGCTCCATCGCATCGGAAATCGCAGCAAAGCGACGGATGCCCTGGCGGAGGCACGAGGGCTCCAACACACCCATGGCGACATCACCGTGTTCAGCAACCAGGCCGTCTGCTCCGCGAGGCTCGCGGTAGAGCAAGCGGATGCCTCCGCCGCCCGCCTGCTTCTCGACGAAGCCATCACCGCCAGCCAGGGCTTGGATGACCCCGATCTACTCGCCGAAGCCTGGTCCGTCGCCCTCGACTTTGCGAGCCATACTGGAGACATACACGAAGCCAAGCGGGCCCTAATGACCTACGGGTCCGGATCCATTTGGTCGGCCCGAGACCACTGGCCTGCAGCACTCGCCCGTTGGCAATGGTCTCGAGGGAACTTGGACAATGCGATCCTCGCAACAGAAGAAGAACGGCAGGGATTCGGCGGCGCGTGCATTCAAGCTGAGCGTGCGCGGCTGCTGCTTCTCAAGGGTCAACTCGACGACGCGGCCTCCACAGCCGAGGGCCTCATCAAGATCGCCACCGAACAGCAATGGTCCGAACTTCACCAATTTGGTTTGTTGGTCCAAGGAGCCGCTCGGCTGTCGTCCGATGGGGACTACCAGCCGCTGGTAAGGGCGACGCGCAAGAGTCGTTGGGTGCACCTGTACCTCGGCGCACTGCACCTCGATGCAGTTCGACGCCGACACCGCGGTGAAAACGTGATGCCATTGCTCCGAATGCTAAAAGCACGGTCGGTCGATGTCGGCCACCACATGTACTTGGCCCTATCCAACCCCAAGGGGTGGTAGCCTTCCAGCACGCAGAGGAATCTTTGAGCGACAACCACACCAACACCCAATTTGGAAAGTACCAGGTCATCCAGCGGATCTCATCCGGAGGAATGGCCGAGGTGTTCAAGGCACGTGTCGATGGCCTCGGAGGATTCCAGCGGTTGTTTGCCATAAAACGCATTCACCCCGACCACGCTGACAATCAAGAGTATGTCGACATGTTGATCGAGGAAGCCAAGATTGCTGGCCTGCTCAGTCACGCCAACATCGTGCAGATCGTCGACCTCGGCTCCGCCAATGATGCACCCTTCATCGCCATGGAATTCGTCGATGGCCCCGACCTTAGCGGCGTTATCGAACGAGTGAAAGAGCGCGGCAGCATCCTCCCGATTCCCCACGCAGTCTTCGTGTGCTTGGAGTTGTTGAAAGCACTCGAGTACGCCCACAATCGTCAGATCATGCGGGGTGGGCGCCCGGTTCCCCTCGACATCATTCACCGAGATGTGTGCCCGGCAAACCTCATCCTCAGCTTAAAAGGTGAAGTAAAGCTGACCGACTTCGGTATCGCCAAAGCGAGCGTACGGAGCTTCAACACGGTGACTGGAGTGGTCAAAGGTCGGATTGATTATCTGACGCCTGAACAAGCCCGAGGCGAAGCCGTCTCCCAGCGCTCCGATTTGTTCGCGGTCGGAGTCTTGCTGTACGAAATGATCACGGGACGCCACCCGTTCCGTCAAAACTCCCAAGCCAAGACACTCGAAGCCATCAAGAAGGCATCGTTTGTGCCTGCGGTGGCCTTCAATCCTGAAGTGCCCCCCAGTATCGATCGACTACTCGGCCAAACCCTGACCAAAAACGAAGGGGACCGATTCGCGTCTGCTACAGCGATGAAGGACGCGCTCAACCGGTTCTTCCATGAGGCTGGGTACATCTTCTCGAGCGCCACCCTCGCCGCGTACCTTAAAGGCATGTTCCCCGAGCTGGTGCCGGCACCAATGGGCGACGATGACACCGCCGATGAGGATGGCGAGACCCGTCCATTCCGGAGAGGCGAGCGCCCGGTTTCAGCAGTGGCGGGCCAGGTCAACGTGGCCGAAATGCCAACCGGTAAGAGCCCAGTAATCCAGCCCAAGCTGAGCCTGGACACATCCACTGGCCATGGCGCCCTCACTTCCCTCGAGACGTCCATGTCTGGACTGTTTGGGCCCATTGACAATGAACACACCATTATCGGCACCAACCCCAAGGGTGACGATCAGTTTGGAGACCTCGACACGATCATTCGACCGATCATCTCGACTCACGCCGACTCACCGACTCGAGTCGGCGTGACAAAAATCGGCAGCGCCCCCATGAAATTGGGGTCTGCAACCACCAAGGCCAGGAAACGTCCACCCGAAAAGCAGCGCATAGTGCAGGGTCAGGACACAAAAGTTCGACGCAAGCCCCGTAAATCGACCCATCCATCGGTGAGGAGGGCTCAGATCCTGAGCCTAGCAATCGGTGTCGTCATGATTGTCTCAGCCTTCATCGGTGGCCTCCTGCTTGGCAACCGAGCGGCGCGCCTGACCAGCCCGGATCTGGGCGACGTTGCCATACCATCGGATCCTCGGTTGGAGGTCCATCTTCCCGTTGGCGCCAGCCTATCTGTCGACGGACGCGAGGTCCCTGGGACTTCGCCACAGACCCTCTCACTCACCCCCGACCAGAGCCATGTGGTCCGGATCTCTCGGGTTGGCCACTACCCGGTGGAGACTGTGATCAAACTCCAAAAGAATGACTTCCGACTGCTCACAATCGAAGAAGGCACACTCCACAAGAAATGACAGGTCTCGAGACGGTCCCAACCGGACAGGATAGCCCGAGACGATGAATTCAACAGACACCACGCTCACTGGCCCAAAGAACAAAGCGGATCTGATCCTCGCAATCGTTCAGGCCCTGCGAATAAAGCAATGGATCAAGAATCTGCTTCTGTTCGCTGCGTTAATTTTTGCCTTAAAATTCAAGGATATAGACCTGGTAATTCAGGCTGTGTTGGGCTTCTGCACCTTTTGTATGATCTCGAGCGCCGGGTATCTCTACAACGACTCGCGAGACCGGGAAGCTGACGCGCAGCACCCTCGAAAATGCAAGCGACCCATCGCGTCTGGACGGCTCCCCCTGAAGGCTGCATACGTTGAAATGGTGTTCCTGCTGGCCGGTGGTTTTGGCATCGCCTGGACCATCTCTCCGATGTTCGCGTTGGTCACCCTGCTGTACCTGTGCACGACGCTGTCCTACACCTTCTTTTTCAAGCACCACGTAATCCTCGACGTCATGTTCATCTCCGCTGGATTCCTGTGGCGAGCAGCAGCGGGTGCGGTAGCAATCGACGTAACCATCAGCCCCTGGCTCCTGACTTGTACGGCCTTCCTGACTCTCTTTATCGGGTTCAACAAGCGCCGCTCTGAGCTCGGCGTCATGGCGGGCAAAGGCAATGCTACCCGAAAGAACCTGATGCACTACACCCCCGAATTATTGGTGGAGTTCCAAGCCATCACCACATCCGGAACCGTCATCTCGTATGCCCTGTACACTGTGCTTGGCTCACCATCTCAGTGGTTGCTGCTGACCCTACCCTATGTGCTGTATGGCATCTTCCGATACATCTTCTTGGTGACCACGCTCGACGAAGGCGAGGAACCTGCAGACACCCTGCTCCGAGATATGCCACTCCTCGCCACGGTGGCGCTGTATTGCGTGACCGTCGTGGGTATTTTACTCGTTACTCGCGTCGGAATCTGACCCCACAGACCAGTCCGAGTAGGGCCAAGAGCCAACCTCCGCGCGTCGGAGTCCGAGCGACTGCACAGCCACCAGCTTTGGACCGACTGGGGGCCGTCTCTACCGCTTCAGCTAAATCTTCGGGTTGTCCACCGGTGTCTTCATCTACCGTGATCGAGGGCCCGAGGATTACCTCATATTCGGCAGGCTCAGGCGAATTATTGGTGACCACGACCCAAACGTCCTCGCTGCCCACAGGAACGTTGGTGGCACCGTCGAGGGCCCACCACTGATCTCCCCGAATGAGCGTCCCAAGTCCGCCATACACCTCGACTGACCCCGACACTGCACCCAAATTGACGTAAGCACTGCCCAGGTAGCCTTCCACCTCACCCGAGTCCGGTGCAGGGTCAGGCATCGCGTACAAGTGGGACTCTCGCAGCAGCCCACCACCCACAGCGCCCACAAAGTCCACCCACAGATCGTCGATAGTGCCACCCGTCGCAGCAGCGAACTCGTCGAGCCATGGACGACTCTGGTTGGACCACCAGATGTCCCACACGCCGTCCGTACCCAGTACATACTCGTCCAGATAGGCATTGAGAAGAAGCATCCCGTATTGATGGTATTGCTCGACGGTGTCGTATGGAGCGGTGGTTGCGGTGGAATACCAGGTGGTCTGCCACGCATATTTATTCCATTCAGGACCCACAATCTCGGTCATCCACTCGCTCGTGGCCTCCCAGTACCACGCCTCTTCCGGTCCGCCTTCGTAGTAGTCTCGAACCAAAAACTGCAACGCGTGGCCAAACTCGTGTGCGCACAAGGAAGCAAAGAAGTCGGGGTCACTGCTGTAGGTTGGGTTGACGTAAATCACAGGCAAGCCGACGGGGTACTCCACTGAAGGAAACCCGGTGGTCAGCCCAGTCCCCTCCAGTCCTGGGTCCAAGATTACCCAAATCTTATGGTGCGTCCCAGAGGCGGGCGGGTCCCAGCCCTGTTCTCCAACGAGCACCTCCCACGACCGCTCGAGGGCCTCACCAGCGGCGATGGCATCGGCCTCAGTGGTCCAATCATCGGCCCACTGAATCGTGAAATTATCGGTATCCACCCAATGAGCCAGACGAGTGCCCACCACGGTCTTCTCGGTGCTCGGTGGCATCGGCACATCGAGCCCTTCGGGGCGCAATAGATTCAACTGAGGCCCAACGCCTGCCATCGATGCGAACCAAACCGGTAATAGACACGAACCCATGATTTACATTGTGCCAGAAAAAGTCAGGGCTGGATCGTTCGGAGGGCTGCCAACAACACCGAAGTGTCATCGCCCATGGCAAGCGCACTCCCCAGTTGATTCGTGACCGCCCCGTTCCAAGCACCCGGCACATGAATCCACCCAGGGTCCATGGCAAAATCGAGATCCGCCAATGTCTGGACCGGATCTTCAACCACAAAGGGCAAGCCCGCAGCCGACGCCACGATCCCCCAGCATCGATGTGCCCAGATACCGACT
>CAWVVG010000220.1:0-6273 GCA_963932775.1 uncultured bacterium | reverse complement strand
ATTGGCTGGATTCCTGCAGACCACATCGCCGATTTTCTAGACCTTAAGAACGAGCGTGCGGATAACGATGAACCACCACCGGTATATGCCCGTCCCACACCTGGACCCCACCCGGCGGATGGAGGCAAGGACTACAAGATTCAACAACCGTGGGGTCCAACGCTTCGCCGGGTCATCCACAGTCAACTGGTGGACGATCTGGAGCGACTCGGGCTCTCTGGTGAAAACGTCACGCTCGACTTTTCACGGTCCCGCGCTTCGAAAGCCGCGCGGACCTGCAAAGCCCACGAGGGAAATTTCTCGGCCCTTGGTGGGGTGCGGGTGGTCGACACCGAGATGGACATAGCCGTTCATACCGGTGGCCTCGACTTTGTTCGCGATGTGAATGCGGAGGAGTTTTACTGTTGGTGGTCGGGCGAAGGCATTCCCCCCAAGGTCTGGCTTGAGCTGGACATGGGTGTTCAGCGCCGGATGGTCGCAGCGGGTCATTGGGATGGAGACCCCTTGATCGAGATCTTCCGCAAACAGAACGGCTGAGTCAGCCTACACCTCGAGGGGTGTCGCCTCGAGTTTGTCCGCGAGATCTTCCGCGATCTGAGAGCCGTCTTCCCAGGCACCGTTGTTGTCGGCCGCATCCGCCTCAAGGCTCATTATCAGACCGTCGCGCTGAAGGTTGTAGACGGTGATCTCGATTTCCGCAGTCCCCTGTTCACACCCGTCCCAGGGAATAGCGAAGAATAATGTGATGAATTCTGGGTCTTCTTTTTCGACGACCACGGAGACGCCATCGTAACAAGCGGCGACCGCCTCTCCCGCTTCCTTCAGCATGTTGAGGTCGAGTTGCTTTGTGCGGAGTCGCCAATTTAGATCCATGGCCACGCTGTATCATGTTCAAGTTGTATGATGCCGCCATGAGGCTCGACCCAGGAACATCTCCGATTGTGATTGGCTTTGGCGTGGTTGGCCTCACCTTGGTGGGCGTGCACCTGGCGGCACCAACTGGAGTACCGACAGCCCCCACTCTCACCACACTGGTGGCTGTGTTGAGTGCCGTCACCTTGGTGGTTGGCGCTGTATTTCGGGGGCTCGTATTTCGGTCCGAGGCCGAGCCTGGCGCACGAACGCTGAGGGCAACGGCCATCGTGGTCTGTTTGTTGGCCGTGGGACTCGGTATCCGGGCTGGTATGGACCTTCAGGGTGGCGTTCAGGTTTCGACCACGCTGATACAGCCGGCCCCGGAACTCGGACCCGGAGGGCGGGCACTCAAGGCCAACCTGGTCAATGCCAAGACCGTCGCGCCGGATCGCCCCCACCACCCAGATGATGTGACCACCCCGGACCGCATGTCACGGTTCAAGCGGGTGCGCACCTTCTACACCAACACAGGGTCAAGAGGCCTGCGTGGGCCCGACTTCCAGACGCCCTCCCCTGGGTTTCGGGTGGTGTGCATTGGTGACTCAGTGACCTTTGGTTGGGGTGTCGCCGATGAGCAGACCTACCCAGTCCACCTGGCTTCAGTGCTGGGGGTTGAGGTCTTGAACGCTGGAATGCCCGCTGCAAAGCCAAGCCAGATGGCCCAGTGGCTGCAGATCCATGCCCGTACCATCGATGCGGATGTTGTGGTGTTCAGCGCCCGTCCAAACTGGTCAATGCCCAGGCCTTTTGAGGACTACCGAAATGCGGTGATGGCTGCAGAGAGTGCCATTTATCCCGCAAAGCTCATGATTGTCTTGCCTCCTGTGAGCACCTTTGACCCCCTTGGCGTACGGGAGAAGGATCGAGAAGTTCAGGGGCTTCGCAATGTGCTGGGCCAACGACCGTTCTTGGAACTCACCGGTGCATTTCGGGCGGCACAGACCACCCATGGTGTGGTGATGGAGACAGAGGGCACGCTTCAGCGCATGGTGCGGCTGCCGGGTCGGACGGTGGTGGCAGAAGGGCATGGCGAGGGCGACAGGCTCGCGCCCGAATTGGTCGCGGCATTTGAGTCGGACTTGGGCCTTGTTGAGCCCATGTTCTTTGATGGTGGGCACCCCGATGAGCAGGGTTACCGCCTGTTTGCCACCGAGGTTGCCCGCTCATTGAGGGGCATGGGATGGCTGCCTCCCCAGTAAGCTGCGGGCTTCACTATACAGCGGCGGCGTTCTTTGCTCGCATGTCTGCCAGTGCTCGCTCTTCCGAATTGTGGATGGCCATCGTTTCCTCGATGGCTTGATCCGGGTCGATTCCCCGGTGCTCCAGGGTGCGTCGGATGATCACGTCCATGATCTCAAACTTTGCATCGAGGAAATTGGCCACGCGGTCCGGCGGGTAGGTGGTGTGCCAATCGAAGACGATGTCGAGGGCATGCTGGAATCCGAGCACACAGATGGGTTGAAACCCTTGGTGGCTGCGTCGTGCGCCCCAGCCCGCTTCGATGTCGTGTTGGGCGAGGACTGCGCGTTCTTCGGGCTTTGAGATCCCCATGTCGAGCAGGGGAGCGTTGTATCGGATGCCATAGCGGGAGTAGAACTCAGCGTTCTTTTCTCGGGTAACGGACATGGACATCGCTGCGTATTCGCCGCCAACAGATGAGCAGATGAACGCGTTTGCGATGCGGCGCTCAAGGTTGTGAATGATCGTATGGGTCGCCATCGACTCTTGGCATCCTAAACATCCGACCCAGTGACCTTTGTATTTCATGGCATCTTGGATGAACTTCTTGGCGCCGACCTCGTTCCAGATTTCGGTAATGTCGAGCAAGTGGTGCTGTACCCGTTCTCCGAGCACGCGCTGAAGTTCAGGCGTGTGGCGCTTGGACCATTCGTTGAACAGGGCACCGTAGGAATGCTTGAATGTGAGCAGTTCGATTTTGCCGGGCGTGTTCGGGCCGATGATGAGCGGCACCGCGCAAGAGTCTAGGCCTCCAGAGTACAGCACGGAGAAGTCATTGATGACAGCATATTCTTCACGGGTCAGTGGCATGTTGTGAGCATATCTCTCTTGGTCAGGGTCTGGGAGGTCATGGGCATCCGCGCCAGGCCGGATTCGAGTTTGTGGTGCTTCCATCATCTGGAAATACCAAGGCAATTCCACCCTGACATCGCTTGTCACCGTAGATGGAGCCGAGGGACCGGACGGTGTTGTACAGGTGATCGATAGAGACATCGGGATCGAGAAGCAAGGCGCAGCCATGGGGTTCGCCTTTCCCTGGTAGCAACGGAAGTTCCTCGATGGATCGGGGATGGAGTTTCATCCACTGAAGGGCGCGGGGTGGGCGGTCGAGCAGGACCTGCACTGTTGGCCAAGCAAAGAGCGCGCCCAAGGGTCCATAGGGCGGATCGGCACGGCCGGTAAGGCCCATGCGGTACACGCCACGGCGTCTCAACTTTTGAACCGCATCGTACAGGTCCAGCACCGGGGTGTCTGAGGGCACCGCCAGGGTCTCAACGGCCCTGTCTACAGTGCCGTACGCGGAACCGAAATTGCTTGTGTCGGGCAGACAGCTCCATGGCGCACCGTGAAAGAGTCCGTGCTTGCGCAGGGCCAGGTGTTCATCGAACTCCCTGTGGAAGGGGTCCATGGGTTGGCGGGCAATGCTGAGACCCGGCTCGGAGATGGGCACCGCGATGGGCGTGTAGGGATCTGGAAGGGCCCGCAACACCTCGAACCACGGTGGAGTGGCGGTCCAGGCCGCGGCTAAGCACGCAATGATGACGGTACCGCTCGAGATTCGGCGCATCCGTGACTTGGCTTCGTCTGGGAGGCCGAAGTCTGGGTCAGCTTCTTCGGGGCCAACTTCGATGACAATGGGCGACTCGATGTCGAAGCGTGGCTCGATTTCTATCGGAGTCCACGCGGCCTGAGGGGGAGGGGCTTGTGACCCGTCATCGTCGGAGTCGGTCTCGCCGTCCTCGATCTCGTAGTCTTCCTCACCAAAGCCACCGCCCTCGCCGCCGGGTGTGGCGTCTTCAGCGCTTTTAGGGGTTTCTTTTTTAATGTCTTTCGCATCGGGTGTTGCGTCTTTCGCATCGGGTGTTGCGTCTTTCGCATCGGGTATGGCGTCTTTCGCATCTTCAGTGTGGCCACTGTCTCCGGCGGAATCGTCAATTTGAACGCCAGAGTTGGTCTCTGCAGCCAGTTCTTCAGCCTCATCGGATGCCTTCTTGGCGGCATCCTCTTGGCTCTTGAGTTCAGCTTTGGCGGCGTTCACGCGGGCCATCTCGGCGTCTCGTCTGGCTTGCTGCTCCGCCATCCGATCCGCATAGATCGTCTGGTGCATGTTCTCTCGCCACGCTTTCTTGCCTTGTCGGTAGAACGGAAAGCCAAATATCGCTCCAATGACCGCACATGCGCCCACAGACCGCATGGCTTGCGCGTACAGGACTGCATCTCCAAACCGCTCCGCGCGCATGGCCAGGCCAGCCTCCAGCGCGAGGGTGTGTCCAAGCCAGGCGGAGGCCGCCGCTCCCAGGGCGATGCCGGCGTACACCGCTCCGAGCCGACCAGCGATGGTCAATATTGCCAGGCCTGCCCCAAGAAGAAGCGGTCCAGAAGCATTGGGAACCGTCTGCGCGATGGCTGGAAGCTGGAACAGGGCATCGTGAGGAGAGATGTGGGTCGCCGTAAAGATGGCATCTTTTACGCTCCCATTTCGGCTCCCGACGGCGGGTGAGAGCATCAGCAAGGCCATGGCTCCTGTCGCCAAGTCTCCGGAAAGTCCGCCCATCTTTGTGCGCGCTCGAAGCATCCCGCCCAACAGGGTCAGAATGGTGAGGCTGAGCACATAGGTGCGGTACTTCACACTGGCAGGTCCCATCATCCATGGCACCACCAGCGCCAGCATGGTCGCGAGGGCCAAGCGCAGGATGAATATGTGGCTGGGTGACCCTGGCATACGGCTATTCTGCCACTGGTCATCTCCGAGGCGAAGGTTCGGGAGTCTAAGACCGAGTGGTGCGGCTAAAAGCTAAGCTTATATGCCGGACATTTGTAAACCAAATCGAGATGCACCACCGGTCCTCCGGTCTATAGGTGGGGGCATGGAGGGTTCACGATGTACATAGGCCTCGAGACGCTGGGCCTTAGAACAAGTCACGGCCCTCTGGATGCATGGTGCTGATCGCGCCATCAAGCAGGAGTCTGGCGAGGCGCAAGTCATTGATACGGCTTGGGGTCTCCCGCCCCCGAGGCGGTGTGGAGCGGGTCTCAAAAGAGCTGCCGCGAGCCAGCCGATTCAGGGCTCTGTCGAAGTGCTCAGTCTGGGCGGGGCCATCTTCATCCAGTGCGGCATCTCTTGCTTTCGCGAGATCGAGGAAGCCCATGAGCATGTCGTGAATGGTGCTGGCGAGCGCATCCCAGCCGTCCGACAGGTACACCTCTGCGGTGGCAAACGCGCTCTCTGCATTGCCGATTGCGTCACACGCGGCTTCGGCGGCCGCCCGGTGAGCGTGAATCAGCGACAGCAGTGGTCTATCTCCTTCTCCGAGGGCAACCGCTTCAGCGAATGAATCCAGTGCAGAGCCCAGGTCGCCCATGACCCGAGCGGCGATGCCCGTGGTCAGCAGGGTGTGGGCTTCAAGGTGGGCCAGCCCATCTGCCCGACAGATTTCGCGGGCCTCTATGAGGTGGCCCATCGCACCTTCAGGATCGTGCCGAACCAGAGAGAGCACACCGGCCAAGTTTAGGCTTGAAACGGTGGCAGATCGGTCGCCGCAGCGACGGAGCAGGATGACCGCTCGGTTGAGGTGCTCGGCGGCCTCATCCAGGGCCAGTCGGGCGGATGCGCCCTCAAAGCGGTGGTGGTGAAGTGTGGCGATGAGGTGTACATCTTCGCCGCCCAGCCTGAAGGCCTGCTCGAAGCTCTGATTGGCGTCTGTATCTCTCGCGAGGTCTTGCTGGACTCGACCCAGGGCGGCCAGCGCCCAGCCTTTCTCTATGGGTTTTGAGATCTGTTGGCTGGCGTGTCCGAGGTGGATGAGCGCATCTTCCCACGCACCCACTTCTGCCAGTGCTTTTCCCAGTGTCAGAGAGATCTCTCCGGAATTATCCAGCTCGACTGCCCGGTTCAATAGCTCCACAGCCTCCTCGGGTTGATTCTCGGCCAGGGCGAGCTGACCCTTGCGCAACAAACCCTGAGCGCTGCCCTCATCGCATCCGATCGGATCCAGTAGTTCGTGGGCAGCGATCCAATCCCCTCCAGCGATCAGGGTGTCGGTAAGTGCACCCCGCCATCGCTCATCAAGGTGTGGGTCTGCGAGCGTTCTTAGGGCATTCTCAACGCTCCTGAGCAAG
>CAWVVG010000219.1:0-6354 GCA_963932775.1 uncultured bacterium | reverse complement strand
GAGGAGGCTGGTGACTACCGCGTAGTCCTCTACGTTGGCGCCCCTGGCGACCTCGTTGCAGCCGATGAACTACTCGTAAAGGTTAAGGAAATCGGCGGTGCAGGGTGCGCCTCCGCTCCCGCTTCGAGCGGAATCTTCGGACTACTGATTGGATTGGCCGGACTGCTGGTCCGTCGCCAAGACTAAAGAAAGAGCGATCAGGTTGATGCCGTGCATCGCCATTTTGATGGTGGCCGCCCTCACTCAGTGGGGGGCGGCCGCTTCTGCGTTCGCCTCACCAATTTTGCTCGATCGACATCCCGAGCGGGTCACGGAAATGGAGATCGCGGAGAGCTCTCGTCCCCAGGTGGGCCACCAAGCCGTGGCGCAAGGCCCATGGAGGATCGTGCACACGATCGATGGCGTCCGCACCTGGGAAACAAAGAATCCCGTTCGACCGCGGACCCTGTTCTTTCACCGTCCACCATCGGGGATGAAGCTTGAACAACGAATCGGAAACGGCAAACGGAAACGAAGTCTAAAGGCTGCAGCAGGTGTGGAGAACGCTGGATTGGTCAACAGTTGGGCCTTCAGCACCGATGCAATTCACGTCCGGCGACCCATTGCAGATGGTCCACCGGAGCCAGGTGAATATCGAGTGCGCTACCCCCGAGCGAAGGAACGTGAGGAGTCCCTCAACCGAAGCATGGTGGACACCCCCCTGTCTGACTTTGTGTTCCGTAGGGTACAGGTGGGCGACACCAATCGCCATGGCCTGTTCTTGCCAGCCCCATCTCAGATTCGGTTCGTGATCGACGTACCTGAGGCTGGAATACTCCGCTTCGACTCATCGATCTTACCGCCTGAGTCGGTCCTCGATGGCGTGCACTCTGACGGCGCCACCCTCACCATCTCTGTAGGCCCAAGTTCCGCGCCCACAGAGATCGCACAGATACCCGTATCCAGCACACTTCAAACCCACCGAATCGACCTCTCAGCAGTAGCCGGCACACAGGTCGAGCTATCTTTTCAGACCTCACCGAATGGAGACAACACTCTAGACTACGTGTTTTTGGCTGAGCCCACTGTCTTCACACCCGATGATGCTGCACCCCAGATGGTTCTGATTTTTATCGACACCCTTCGTCCAGATGCCCTGAGCCTGTACGGAAACTCTCGAGACACCAGCCCCAAGCTCGATGAGTGGGCCAAAAATGCAGCCGTCTTCACACAAGCGCGCTCCGTAGCACCCTGGACCCTGCCCTCAGCCCGCACCATGGTCACAGGAACCCACCCGGAGCGCTGGGAAAAGGTCGTTCGCCTCCAAAACCGCTTGGCGGAAGCGGGTTGGGCCACAGGAATGATCGCCGGGAATGTGTACCTATCATCCAATTTTGAGATGGCTGACGGCTGGGGAACACACCGGTGCATCAACTGGCCACAGGGCTCCGTACAGGTCAATCGCGGCCTGTCCTTTCTTAAAGCACACGAGGATCAGCCCTCCTTTTTATTGCTCCATCTCATGGACATGCATCTACCGTACACAGAGCCATTTCAGTATCGCTCGCTCTTTGCTGGAGACACCCCCAAGGCACTCGGTGGGAGCTACTTCCTGCGCCACGACATCACCCGGGCTGCCTCAAGCATGGGCGATGAGGGCAAGGCCTACGTTCGCGGCCGGTATGACAACAATATGCGCTACCTGGATGACCAGGTCGATCGGGTCCTCTCCAAGCTGAGACCCAATGCAGTAGTGATGCTCATCAGCGACCACGGAGAAGAGTTCTGGGAACACGGAGGCTTTGAACACGGCCACACCTTGTACGACGAGCTTCTCCGAATTCCAATGGTGCTCAAAGCACCCGGCGTGGAACCCGGCACCTTTGATGCCCCAACAAGCCTATTGGATGTCGCCCCAACGCTGGCGGGCCTCGCGGGCGTCGACACATCGGGGATGCTTGGATCAGACCTTCGAACTCTGGCCAACGGAACGTCCACGGAACAATTCCAGACTCGCCCTCAAGCCTTTGGTCGACCCTTGTACGGCTCTCGCCGCTGGGGAAGCCTGGTCGATGGCACAAAATTCATGGTGCACAAAGGGGCCGAGGAATTGTTCGATCTGAGCTCCGATGCCGGCGAGCAACGCAACCTGATCGAGACACAAAACACCGTGGCATCGAAGATGGCTCTCTCGAAGGCACTCGATAGGCCAGTCACTGAAATTTGGCGTGTAGTGCTCGACAAATCCAAAGACAAGGAAGGCGTCCGCGTGACCCTTCGAACACCCGTTTCGGCCGCTTGGATCGGTGACGACCCCACCATGCGAGGCAAGGCAAAGGTCGAACTCAAAGACGATCGAGTCATTGCACGATGGCCAAAACAGCGGGGAATGGTGGAGGTTTTCTTCGTTCCTCCCGCCGAGCCTCCCGACTCCTTTGTTGTGGACATCACCATAGGAAAGCGCACAGAGAGCCACTCCATCGTGCTGATGGACCGAGACCTCCCGCCAGCCGGAAAGCCCGACAAGCTGTTGGACACACGCTTTAGTGGGCGCCACATCCTTATGACCACAACCGTAGCCCCCATCCCATCGGACTTGGACGATGCCATCGAAGGCTTCGACGCAGAGGTGGCCGGAGACCTGGAGAGTCTGGGCTATATAGAAAAAGAATCAGAAAAATAGCCATCCATGGCAATGAATGACGATTCCATGCGTTCTGTCTCCATGATGAGTGATGCCAACCTTATACAAGCCCACCGTTCGGGCGATAAGTCTGCCTTTCCAGAGCTGATGGCTCGTCACCACAATTCGGTGATGGGTTTTTTGGTAAACCGAGTCGGATCGGACGCAGAAGACCTATTCCAGGAAACATGGACACGGGTGGGCACCAAGCTGCACACCTACAATGAAACGGGCTCCTTTAGGGCATGGGTATTCCAGATCGCGCGCCGCCTGGTCATCGACCGCCACCGCCATACCAGTGCGCGAGTGCACTTGGTATTGCCCAGCGAACCCTGGACACCGAGCGGTGTGGATCATCGACAACCCGACCAACAACTGGCCGCGGTTCAGATTGCCGATGCTTTTGAATCCACACTGGCCCAGATGCCGCTTCAGATGGCTGAGGTCATCCGGCTTCGCCTCATAGAGGGCACGCCATTTCAAGAGATCGCCCAACGACAAGGCGTACCACTCAACACAGCCCTCGCCCGGATGCATCGCGGCCTCAAAAAAATCCGAGCCACACTCGCTGAGCGACAATTGATCGACGTGGAGAAATCAGAATGACGTGCCAACTATCGAGCACCACAGCGGTCTTGGCCGCATTCGGGGAGGCTCCGCCTGAATTCGAGGGGCACCTCTCTGAGTGTGCAGACTGCAGAGCGACTGTCCAGGAGCACACCGGAACCCTCGCTGTTTTAGACTCTGCCATCCATGAGCGGCCCACCTCAGCAAACCCCCGCTGGAGAGTCCCCGTGATCGGTGTTTTGATTGCCGCAACCGCGCTCTTGGCTTTTCAATTCACAGCCATCGACACCGATCCTGGGCGAGCAGCGCCGGACTCACCCGCTCACAGCCAAGCCACGTTGCTGGACACACCAGCCTTTGAGAGCACCATCGATGAGGACCTTGTGTCTTTGGAGATGGAGCTCGCTCTTTTCACCCTGGAGGAATCATGAAAAAATTCGTTATCATTCTTGCCCTGTCGGCCCTGCCGGCTCTTGCACTCGCCAACCCAGACAAACCTCCCCACCGAGGTGACCAGATGGGCGAGCATCACCGTCGGGGTGCCGAGTTGCTTGAGAAGGTGCGCGAGCGATCCCCTGAGAAGTACGAGAGGCTAATGAAGCTGAGGAAGGAAGATCCCGAAGCATTCCGACACGCCATGCGCAGTCTGCACCACAAGATGATGTTTGGTGACGACGCCAAGGATCCGGCGACTCGAGAACGCAAGGATCACATTCGAGACCTGATGGGACAATTCAAAGAGGCCCTCGAAGATTATCGAGATGCCGAAGAACGGAAACAGGACAAGATCCGAGAAGAACTTGAATCACTGGCAAGCGAGATCTTCAATGCCAAGCAAGAATTTCGCCGCAATCGCTTGAAACGGGTGCAAGAGAAGGTCCAAGAACTCACGGCTGAGATCGCAGAACGGGATGCACAAAAGGACGATTTGATCCAAGACTTCATCCAAGAGAAGACTGAACGAATGAACGAGTCTGAAATCAAGGGACTGTAGAAAACCTACTGGGTCTGGGGCCAGTCTTGGCCCCAGACCCAGCCGGACATTACCCTTCGGAACACACCAATGTCCGAGGACTCTCGATGAACCCAGCCACCATTCCTGCCCGTCTGTTTCAACAGGCTCAAGACCGCCCCAATGCCCCCGCTTATTTCGTTCGTGGCGAGACCGACTGGGAGCCCACCGATTGGTCAACCTATGCGGCCAACGTACGGCAAATTGCTCGCGCCCTGATCGCTTTTGGTGTGGAGTCCGGGCAAGTCATATGTATCCTCGGAAACAACCGACCGGAGTGGGTGGAGATGGACTTGGCTGCAATGGCCATCAATGCCATTCCAGCAGGCATCTACCAGACGAGTTCATCTGACGAAATCGCGTACGTTCTGAACCACTCCGAAGCACCGATCATTCTCGTCGAGAACGAGGCGCAGTGGGCGAAGGTAAATGAAATCCGTTCAGGGGTTCCGACCCTCAAGCGCATTGTGACCATGCAAGGCACAACCATCGACGATGCCGACACGCAGACTTGGGAACAGTTCCTCGCCTCTGGCAACGAATCTGAAGAAGACATCGACTTACGGGTCAAGAACCTGGATCCTACCGCCCCCGCCACCTTTATCTATACGTCAGGTACAACCGGCCCACCCAAGGCCGTCATGCTGTCCCATGACAACCTGGCTTGGACCGCCGATAGAGCGATCGATATCGTGGGCCAGACCGACCAGGACACGAGCCTCTCCTACCTGCCTTTATCCCACATTGCCGAGCAGATGTTCACCCTACATGCTCCCATCACCTCGGGAGCCAGAGTCTACTTTGCCCAGGGCATCGAAAAGATGCCGGACAACCTCAAAGAGGTGCAACCCACCGTCTTTTTTGGCGTGCCTCGGGTCTGGGAAAAATTCCATGCAGGAGTCGCTTCAAAACTGAAATTGGCTACGGGCGTCAAGCTCAAGCTGGTAAATTTTGCTCGCCGAACAGGAACCGCCGTTTCCGAGCTCAAGTGTCAGGGCAAGCCGATTACTGGAGCCCTCGCACTCAAATACAAGCTGGCAAACAAGCTGATTTTCTCGAAGCTTAAGCCAGCTATCGGAATGGGGAATGCCCGAATCTGCGTGAGTGGTGCCGCCCCAATCGCTCCCGATGTACTGGAATTTATGGCGAGCCTCGATGTGATCATCCTTGAGGTCTATGGCCAATCCGAAGATTCAGGACCAACCACCTTCAATCTCACCGGAAATACCCGCTTCGGAACCGTTGGTGTTCGACTCCCAGGTATCGATGTGCGCATTGCAGAGGATGGCGAAATCCTGGTGAAAGGGCGCAACGTCTTCATGGGCTACTACAAGGACGACGAGGCCACAAAGGCCACACTGGATGCCGATGGATGGCTGTACTCGGGCGACCTTGGCGCCTTCAGCGACGATGGGTTCCTGACGATCACAGGGAGAAAGAAAGACATCATCATTACAGCTGGCGGAAAGAACATCGCACCCAAGAATATCGAAGCTGCACTCATGGAACATGAGGCGATCAGTCAGGCGGTGGTGATCGGCGACCGCCGGAAGTTCCTATCCGCAGTAGTAGCGATCAATCCCGAACGCGCCGAAGAGGCCGGCGGCGACCTTTCATCTTTTAAATCAAGCATCCAAGAACATATTGATGCTGTAAACAGCCGCTTCGCGCGGGTCGAACACATACGAAAATTCTCCATTTTACCCCGAGAGCTGGATCAGGAAAATGCAGAGCTAACGCCGACAATGAAGATAAAGAGGCGAATCGTTTACGACAACTGGGCTTCAGTCATTGACGGGATGTACGAGTAAAACATTAACGAAACTATTGTCCCGTCAAGAGCACTATGTCACACGTTTGTTGGCATCTCCCCTATAGAACCGGATATCCTGTGGCTGCTGTACCCCGGCATATTGCTTGGGGTGCCGCTGCTTCAATATGGAGGAGACCATGAAGCTTTTCTGGATGACACTACCCGTACTGCTTGTGCTAGGCGCTTGCGACCCAAAAGACGAGGATACCTCGGACACTGCTGCCGTAGAAGCTGATGCTGATGCTGATGCTGATGCCGACGCTGATGCCGACGCTGATGCCGACGCTGATGCCGACGCTG
>CAWVVG010000218.1:0-6409 GCA_963932775.1 uncultured bacterium | reverse complement strand
GAAGTGGAAGCACCCGCTGATGAAGCACCGGCTGATGAAGCTCCCGCTGATGAAGCTCCCGCTGCAGAGTAGAGGTGCGCGGAGTTTTTCGCGTGTAATCCCGCGTCCCGTGCTGACAGGCTATGAAAAGATAGGCCTGGAGGTAAGGGATGCGGGATAGCTCCGCAGATCTGCGTGAGCGTCTTGTGCAGTACATGCGCAAGAATAAGCTGAAACACACTCGCCAACGTCAGGCGATTGTCGACGCATTTCTGGGCATGAGCGGGCATACGTCGATCGATTCGCTCTTGGTGGAGGTGCAGAAGATTCGACCGTCTGTTGGCTATGCCACTGTTTACCGGTCTCTCAAGATGTTCGTTGCCGCAGGAGTCGCCAGTGAGCGGCGCTTTGGGGATGGCCCCAGTCTGTTCGAGCCGGTGGAACAGGGGTCCCATCACGACCACCTGATATGTGTGCTCTGTAAACGTATCTTCGAGTTTGAAGACCCAATCATTGAGGAACAGCAGTTGGTTGTGGCCAAAAAGATGGGGCTAAGGCTAACCAGCCATCGGATGACTTTGTTTGGCGAGTGCGTTGACGAGGAGTCCTGCAAAGCCAATCGCCAGCCCTCACGCTAAAAAGCCGGAATCACCGTTGTGATTCCGGCTCAATATGGTGCGAAGGGGGGGACTCGAACCCCCACAGCCAATGGCCACTAGATCCTTAATCTAGCGCGTCTACCAATTCCGCCACCCTCGCAGAGGGAACGTTCGGCTTTTATGGCCCCGAACGGGCCGTGTCAACTCACTCAGATGTGGTCTTTTACTCTGGTGGTGTGGAAGGTGAATCTGTGGTGGTTTCACCCGCTGGAATGCCGACGGTCTCGACTCCTGCATCTCCGGCCTCAAGGGCATCAGGGTCGGCAACTTCAGGGTCGATGGGGAGTGTGGGCTCGCTGGGGGTGATCGGCATGGGAATACCGAATCCGTCCTCGTCCTCACCGCCCTCTAGGCGACCAATGGCGTCTTCGATGTTGGTACCCGATTGGACACGCTCTGAGCTGTACAGAGCGAGTGCGATGCTGGTTACCATAAAGCCAGTGGCTACGAAGGTCGTGGCTCGCCCCAGGAAATTTCCTGCGCCGCGCGGTCCGTACATTTGGTTGCCGCTCGAGCCACCAGCAAGGGCCGCTCCGCCCTCTTTGCCGGGCTGAAGTAGGATGATCAAGATCATCATGATGGCCAATAAAACGTGGGTAATCGTTACGAAAAGTTGCATAGCTCCCCCCTTTAGGCTCCTGCGCGCACGATGGCAACAAAGCCATCTGCGGACAAGGCAGCACCGCCGACCAATGCGCCGTCGATGTCGGGTTGTTGTAGTAATTCAACTGCATTGGAAGGTTTGACGCTCCCGCCGTATTGAATGCGAGTTTGGTTGGGTACGAAGGGCGGGTAATGTTCGCCAAGCCAGCCACGGATGGCCGCATGCATGTCTTGCGCCTGAGCCGGGCTTGCCGTCACACCGGTTCCGATGGCCCAAACGGGCTCGTACGCGATGGTTGTGGAAACGACCTGATCAGGCTCCAGGCCGGCGAGGCCGCGGGCAAGCTGTGTGGTGACAACTGCGAGGGCTTCGCCAGACTCTCGCTGGGGCAGGGTTTCCCCTACGCACAAGATGGGTAGCAGGCCTGCCGCAAATGCCGCATGGACCTTTGCATTAATAATTGCGTCATCGTCTCCAAACAGGCTGCGTCGCTCGGAGTGACCGACGATCACGTATTCGCAGCCGGCCTCTTTCAGCATGGGCCCACTAATTTGACTGGTGAATGCACCATGCTCAGCGGGATGAAGATCTTGCCCTGCCACCATGACACCGGTGTGTTTTAGACAATCACATACGGACGGAATGGAAATTGAGGGCGGCGCTACGAGGACATCCACGCCAGTTTGGTCCATGAGGGCCATGCGGAGACGCGATGCCAGCTCCACTGCAGCTTCTGGGCCGAGGTTCATCTTCCAATTTCCTGCGATGAACGTTCGTCGGGCCATTAGGAGCGTCGCTCATTGATGACCCGGATGCCAGGCAACTGAGAGCCTTCCACAAAAGCCAGTGAGGCGCCGCCGCCTGTAGAGATGTGACTCATTTTGTCTGCAAGGTTGAACTTCGTGGCTGCTGCCGCTGAGTCTCCACCGCCGATCACCGAGTAGGCTTCCGACTGGGCGACCGCTTCGGCTATTGCCTTGGTACCCTCGGCAAATGCATCAAGCTCAAACACGCCCATAGGGCCATTCCAGAAGATCGTCCCTGCCTCTGCCAATGCCGCGCTGTAGGCGGCAATGGTCTCTGGTCCGATGTCGAGTCCCATCTTGCCTTCAGGGATGTCGGTGACAATTTCTGTTTCCGCATTCTCGTCTACCCTGGTGGCAACAACGTGGTCGACCGGAAGGAGGACCGTGGCGCCGCGGGCCTCACAGCGTTCAAGGATTCGCTTTGCACGGTTAACTTTGGCACTCTCAACGCGGCTACCTCCTACATCCACACCAGCCGCCTTCAGGAAGGTGTAGGCCATGGCGCCGCCGATAATTAGCGTGTCGCAGCGTCGGGCAAGGGCATCTACGATGTTGATTTTGTCGGCTACTTTGGCGCCGCCAAAAACACCGACGAAGGGATGCTTGGGTCCGTCTATGAGCTTGTTTAGGGCCTCAATTTCGGTGTTTACTAGGAAGCCTACAGCTGCTTCTTCCATAAGGGTCGGGACGCCGGCAATAGAGGCATCTTTGCGGTGCATGGTACCGAAGGCATCATTCACGTATATTTTTCCGAGTCGAGCGAGTGAGCCAGAGAAGTCGAGCGCACCTGCTTTCTCGCCAGGATGGAACCGAAGGTTCTCCAAGATGAGAATCCCACCGTGCGGAAGACCGCGTGCGATTTCTTCGACCCCTGCCCCTGTGATCTCTGGAGAGAACAGGATCTCAGTCTCGAGCAACTGAGCGAGGCGGCTTGCAGCTGGCTCCAGAGACAGCCGAGGGTCGGGTTGACCTCCAGGTCGACCCATATGGCTGCAGATGACAATCTTGCATCCTTGGTCACGGAGATACTCGATGGTAGGCAGCACCCGGCGAATGCGGGTATCGTCGGCGATGGCTCCGCCCTTCATGGGCACATTGAAGTCCACCCTAAGCAGTACTTCGGCGTTCTTTAGATCGAGGTCACGGATTGTTGCGGTCATGTATTTACCCGAGGACGGCGACTCGCTTCGCGAGATCGACCATCCGGTTGGAGAAACCCCACTCATTGTCATACCAGGCCAACACCTTCGCCATGGTTGTTCCCATGACTTGTGTGGAGAGACCGTCGATAATCGCTGAATGAGAGTTTCCGATGAGATCGTTGGAGACCATGGGGGCTGTGGTGAATTCAAGAATTCCCCCCAGCTTGCCCGAGGCCGCCGATGAAAGTGCAGTGTTTATACCCTCAACAGTGAGGACTTCACGAGATTGGAAAACGAGATCCACCAACGACACGTTGGGTGTGGGCACACGGACGGAGAGCCCGTTGAGCTTACCTGCGAGTTGCGGAAGCACGAGGCCCACAGCTTCTGCTGCACCAGTCGTGGTGGGGACGATGTTCTGCGCGGCTGCCCGCGCCCGCCTCATGTCTTTGTGGGGTGCATCCAAGAGGCGTTGGTCCATGGTGTAGCTGTGGATGGTCGTGATGAGCCCGTGTTCGATACCGAACGCGTCCTCTAGGACCGCGGCCACAGGGGCAAGACAATTGGTTGTACAAGACGCATTGGAGATGATCCGGTGCTCGGGGCGCAGATCGGTGTGATTGACCCCAACACATATGGTCACATCGGGATCAGAGCCGGGTGCGGAGATGATCACTCGCTTGGCCCCAGCTTCCAGATGTAGGCTCGCAGCTTCTCGCGAACGGAACATTCCGGTGCACTCCATGACGATGTCGACACCCAGTTCGGCCCACGGAAGGTCGGCAGGGTTTCGGGTGCTGCTGGTACGAATCAGCGATCCGTCTACTCGAATGCCGCCTTCTTCTACCGCCACGTCCGCACCGAAGCGTCCGTGTACAGAGTCGAATCGGAGCAGGTGAGCCAGCATCTCGTCGGGTGCCAGATCGTTGATGTGGACGAACTCAATCGATGGATCAGCGTATGCTGATCGCAGCACATTTCGGCCAATTCGGCCGAACCCGTTCAGTGCAACACGTATGGCCATAAAATTGAGTGCCTCAAAGATCGGACCTGAAGGGGTTGGTGCGAATGGCACGGTCCCATCCCGACAGGCCCATCGGGAGCATGGCATCTAACACGAGCCAGCGATGGAGCCAAAGTGTTAGCCATACCCATGTCATTGTTGGTTTCAGAGGTGGAGTGGTTTGGCCCGGATGTGGATCCCGCACCGGTCATTGCAGAACGGCTGGGGATTGATCCTTCTCAGGTGCTAAGCGCCCAATTGTTGCGGCGTACCGTGGATGGTCGGCGAAGGCCCCCCAGGTGGTTGGCAAACTATTTGGTCGATCTATCCACGAATGAGGCTGAGATTATTGCCAAGGGGGGGCACGGCGTCCGCGAATCCACCGAACGGGATCGCGCGCGATTCTCTGTGGTGGACCCCGTCACTCCATCGCGTTCCAAGTGGCCGAGTACGGTGCGACCCATCGTAGTCGGAGCTGGACCTGCAGGGTTGTTTGCCGCGTTGCGCTTGGCGGAGGCCGGAGCGGGTGCAGTACTTCTTGAGCGCGGTGATGGGGTCGAGCAACGGCATGGCACTGTTCGAGACTTTTGGCGTCATCGCAAACTGGACGCCGAGAGCAATGTGGTCTTCGGCGAAGGGGGGGCTGGGGCCTTCTCAGATGGCAAGATTTATACCCGCCGTCGTGACGGAGACCTCGGTTGGATCTTTCGACGCTTGGTGGATGCCGGGGCCGACCAGGACATTCTTGCTGAGGGGTATGCCCACCTGGGTACGGACCGCATTCGGAAAATTATTCCACGCCTCAGAGCCAGGATGATCGAGCTCGGTGTGGAGGTTCGCTTCAACGCCAGAGTGGATGGCTTGGTTGTGGAGAGCGGTGTGGCGGTCGGAGTGGTGTTGGCCGATGGTAGCGAGCTCCGTGGGGGGCCGGTCATTGTTGCTACCGGTCATTCCGCCCGGGATACTTGGCAATGGATGCTGGATGCGGGTGCAGCCGCAGAGCCTCGACCGATCCATATTGGCGCACGAATAGAACACCCCCAGAAGATGATCGATGTGTCCAGGTACGGGATGGAGCGTGGGGAGTTTCCTCCGGCGAGCTATCGGCTGCGTTCGAAGCCGGGAAAAGCTCGTGCGGCGCACACTTTCTGTATGTGTCCAGGGGGTACTGTGGTGCCGGCCTCAAATCATGCTGAGCGGGTAGTCGTGAATGGTATGAGCTACTCAAAGCGGGCAGCATTCCATGCCAACAGTGCGGTCATTGTGCCGGTAGAGGTTGAAGATTACGATGGGACGGACCCACTCGCTGGTGTTCGCTTCCAAGACGAGATTGAGTCCAAAGCCTACGCACTCGCCGGAAGCAACTTTCAGGCACCAGCACAGCGGGTTGAGGACTTTCTAGCCAATCGACCCAGCCGAGATTTACCCAAGACCAGCTACATCCAGGGAACAACCCCAGTGGATCTACGAGATGTTCTCCCAGGCTTCATCATAGAGGGCATGCAGGAGGCTATCCGCCACTTCGACAAGCGCGTCCAGGGTTTCGCCGGTGCTACCGGCGTAATCATTGCTCCAGAGACTAGGACCACAGCACCGTTACGGTTCTTGCGCGATGACCAGATGACTTCCACCACGGTTGCCGACCTGATGCCCATTGGCGAAGGTGCAGGCTATGCCGGCGGGATCATCTCAGCTGCCTTGGAGGGATACCGGGCGGCCATGGTACTGGTCGATCGGTTTCAGCCCGACTCGGCCTAACGAAAGAACGCGGTTTGGATGCCGTCGCTGCCCAAGGTGATTTGTGCCCGGGTCTCGGTACCCTTTTCCCGTCCAATACAAGACGTGTCTCCGACGGCCCAAGTGATGGTTCCAGTAGTCTTATCGGTAGCACTGTCGATGGCCCAGCTGCCTGCCTCTGCACACTCCATGCGTTCGTCCATTGCTTCGACAAATCCATTTGCCGCCCAGGTTCCATCGCCACGAAACTGAAGCTGGGTGTATTCAAATATCGCTCCATCGGAGTCGGTTGGATTGAAGCCACTGGTGACAGAACCGACCAGGGCGCTCGCAAAGTCTTTGGCACCTTCTGGTATTTCCATGGTCAGTTTGATGGAACTCGGGACCGAAGTGGCTGCGGCCGGGCTCTTCTCTCCACAGCCAGCGAGAAGGGATGCAAGAAGGATTGGGGTCAAGGACATGGTCTCTCCAGTGATGGA
>CAWVVG010000217.1:0-6425 GCA_963932775.1 uncultured bacterium | reverse complement strand
GGCGGTGAAGTCCTCGACCAAGGCCTGCTGCACTTCGGCATTGAATGGATTGAGGTCATGGGCTGCAGTCCAGGCCAGAACCGCAGAGGCTGGCCGACCAATCTGGTCGAGAAGCTTGGCACGAACCGTGAGCAAGGGTGTGAACTCTGGGTACAGCTCTAAGCCCTGTGCGGTCAGCACCAGCGCCTCGTCAACTCGTTCGAGTAAAGCCAAACAAGTAGCCTCTCGGGCCATCAGCAGTGGACTCGCAGGACCCTCTCCGTCCGCAGCTTTACGAAACTCGATGAGCGCCGCCAGAGGCCGCTCCCGGCCAAGCAGAAGTTCACCCAGTCGAGCCGCTCGCATCTTGGATGCGTCCAGGGCCAAGAGAGGATCGGCCTTAAAGTCGTCTGCATCCGCGTCCAGCACGACTGGGAGGGACGCCACGGACGAATTGCTGAGCGTACGGGAGCTCAGCCAAGCCTTCCAGCCGTTCATCAGGGCGTTGAAGTCTGGATACCCACCCGCCTCAGCCACTACCAGTTCCGGAGACTCGCCGTCTCGTATGCGGTCCATGACCCGCGGCAGCACAGTGTCTCCGCCATTCTCCAACACATGCTGCATGATGGTTGCCACCTGCGCAAAGGCAAGCGCGGCCTCGTCACCGCTGTCCAGGTAGGCCATCGAGTGCTTGAACTTCTCGAATGGCACAAAACCATCCGTCTCCAAGGCGGAACGGAGCAAGGACTGCTGATGCACCGTCAGTTCGGAGTTGAGTCCAGAGTTCCACCGAGACTCCAAGAGCTTCGCCAACCCCTCCTGCAGCCACACGGGGGTCCGGTCTGCACTGCGCCAGGAGACCACAAGGTGAATGTATTCATGTGCCACGGTGTCCTTCCATCCATAGCCACGGGCCAAGGAGCGTGGACTCGAGATGAGCAGCCGGGACCATTTACTCAGGGCGATTACACCCGTCTTTCTCACGGCCTCAGGAGGAAGACCGCTGGCCTGTATAAAACGATGAGCCGTGGGGAAAATATCGAGCAGGACATCGTGGTCCGGACCGCCACCAAAGAGTGCGTCGGAGGTCTCGCGGCTTCGCTCTGTGACGTCCAGAGCATCGTCCCTCAAAATCTGTTCGATGCCAGTCGCGTGCCGAACCCGTACACCTTCGCCTTTGACCTCAACCATCCCACGGCTGGCCTGGGCAGTCCCACGGTAGGGGTTGGTCTCACGCTGGGCGGCATCTGCCCCATCGGCTTCCAGTCGCTCAAGGATACTCACAGCTTCGGCGTACCGCCCCTCGCGAAACAACGTCCGCAACTGCAGCACAAGGCTCGTCTCAGAGTCGTCTCCCGCCTCCAACACCGCCTCACGTACCTCTAGGGCGCAGCGGAGATCTCCCACATCAAGACAAGCCAGGCCCTCTTGAGGCCTGGCGGCCATAGTCGGTGCCCCAAACGCCATCAGCGCGAGGAAGCTACTGCTGAACCAAATCTTCATAAAACCGCTTCTTAAGGGACCTAAATTCTTCTGGAACAGTACCGGACATGCCTTCGAGTAGGGCTTTCCGATACGCTTCGGGAGTCTTAAACAGCTCCGGCGCTGGGATTTCGGGCTGATCTTGTGGCACAGATTGGGAGTTCTTCTTTTCGCCGCTGCCGCCTTTCTCGCCCTGCATTTGCTTCATCGTCTGTTGCATTTGCTGCTGGTCTTGCATGGACTGCTGAAGGTGGTTTTCGGTCTCCCGGACCAGGTCTGATGCCTGACGCTGATGTCCCTCACCCGCCAATGCGACGCCATCATCCAGGTACTTGCGAGCGCGCTCCATCGCTACACCCGCCCCGGCCATGGATGCCGCGGCCTTTCCGCTTGCCGTGGGAATGGCATTCTCGATGGTGCGAACCTCCTCGGAGACCTCGCGTTGCCAGTCCTGAAGGCGCCCTTGTTGATCGGATAACGCCTGTGCCGCCGCCTCCAATTCCGGGCTGGACTGGCCGGGTGCATCGGCGAGCTGGCTGAGGAGGCTCGCCATCTTCGCCGCCAGAGAAACGGAGGACTTGAGATTGCTGTTGACCACAGCGCCATTGGTCGGGGGATCGGTTCGCATCAAGTCGCGCCCCACAAAGCGCTCAGTAATGAGCACCTCTTGGCCCACTTCGGCCACCCGCAGCCCGGCGCCCTGCACATCTCGCCCCCGAATACTGTCGTGAATTCCCACACCAAGGGCCGCGAGTTCCGAGAGCCGAAGCAGCGTAAACGGGCGCCAACCCCGGCCGTCCCGGGTGCCTTGAACCGCCGACTGGGTCTCAATCTCCAGTTGGTCTGCCAGTTGATCGAGCTCGGTCCACAGTGCCATTCGCTCAGAGAATCCAGAACCGAACTTGTCCTGCGCACCAGCCAGCTCATCCGCGAGGGCTTCTTGCTGGTTCGCCATCTCCTTTAAGTCCTCCATCAACGCCTTGAAGCGCTCCGCGAGCTCGTTGTCCTCTTCGGCACCGCGCTTTTGTCGTTCCTCCAGACTCTCCGCAAACTGGGCCAACTGTTCGGCCAGGCTATCCATCATGGCTCGGGCGTCCTCCAAGCGGCCCTCTGCGACGGCTTTTCGAATCTCCGCCATCAACCCACCCACCTGATCAAGGGTGCTATTCGAAAACTCACGGAGGGCCTGATCACTCAAATTCTCGGCGGCCTTTCTCAGCTGACCCAGCTGTCGCTCGAGCTTGTCGAGCCTGGACAAGATGGTCGACATGTCGTCGGTATCCCGCGATGCCTCTGCAGCCTGAGTTGCAGACTCCGCCACCCGACGAGCCATCTTGGTTAGCTCCATGACACCCACCTCTCGAAGCATGGTGTCGATGACAAATGCTGCGGTCTCCAAGGACTCGATGGTCTCGCCGTGGAGAGCAGCGAAGGTGTCGATATCGGCTGAGACGGGCTGTTGACCACCCGCCCCGATGTCGCGGTCGAAGGTCGTAAGGGTGAACCTAAACAGGCGAGATGAAGCCTCGAACACATCGTTCAGCAGCATTCCATCCACCCCAGTCGATGGTGTAGAGCCCCACTGATCCTCGGAGACTCGCCGGATTGGGTCGAGCCGTTCCGGTGCATTGTGCGCCCACCTCACCAGCCCAGGACGGGTCGGCTCCGGTGGAACGGATTCCTCAATAAAGTCCGCCAGCGCGTCCAGCAGGAGACCGAGAAGCTTCTCGTGGTACCGGGTCAGATTGCGGCCATATCCCCTGGGACCGAGAACGATGAGCTCCAAAGGCTCACTCTCGCCTCGGTTGCCGCCGCTGGCCCGATCGTTGTCCACTGCAACCATCCGCAGCGTCACCACATCTCCCGCCTTTAGTCCTAAATCACGGGGAGTCGCACGCTCAACCCCAGAGATCTCGAGTTGAGGTTCAATGGGCTCCCGAACAATGTGCTCCTCGGGACCATCCGGCTGCTCGATTTCCATCGCAACCCGAACCACACCGTAGTCGTCGGTGACAGCCCACTCAATTCCCAGAGGGGCATCCACCGGTGCCTGCACTCTACCCGTCTTTGAAATCACGACCACAGGCGGAGCATCGGCTTCCACCCGCAGCTCATACCAGGGGCTGGCGATGGCCTTGTCCGCCTCAAAGAGAATGAATCGCCAGGTGGATGTATGCTCAACAGTGAGGCTCCCAGAGACCGCACGCCCTCCCTCGAGCACCACATCGACAGGCACCTCACCATTGATCTCTATCGCTGCTGCATCAAATGCCCGAGCCGTTCGGGCCCGCACCTGGACCTCGGTTCCCGAGGGAGCGATGATGGTCCCGTCTGAGTTGGGTACCTCCTTGGACTCCAGACCGGTGTAGGCCGGAAACAAATACCGAAGGGTGATGTCTCCAACGATCGCAGCATCCTTGGACTCCTCGACTTGCGTGTCGGCAAGACGCAGAGAAGCTGCGCTGGCCCCGAACAAGATGGCAAATGCATCCCCCGGGCCCACAGGCAGCTTTCGGCCCACACCGGCCACCAGCAAGCAAATCAAACCAACCACTGCCCCGGATCGAAGGCATGCACCGGCCGGGTAAACCCGATGGGGTTCCAAGAGTTGGATGGCCCGTCCCGCGTGACGGGCAGCGCGATCGAGCAATGGGCCCGACCAAGGCGCTCCATCCGCTCCGCGGTCCAGCACAGTAATAAGACGACCTCGGAGCCCTGGTAGCCGGGCCTCAACCACCCTCGCCTGATGGTGGCGCAAACGACTCTGGGGCCAGCGCTTACGCAGCGGCATCCAAGCCGCACAACCAACCAAGACCAACCCCACGGTCAGTCCGATGGGGCCAACCACCATGGGCTGTCCACCTGCCGAGAGGGCTATCGCCGCCAGTACGATGACCAAAGCCATCGCACCTATGGCCCACAAAAGCGACTGCACTGCAAGCAGCAAGCGCTCACGACGAATCAGTCGGTCAAGGTACCGGGTGATCGTTGTGTGATGTTGAGCCGTCGTTTCCATCGGTTGACCGGGATTCAGTGCGCGCGCGATGTCCGACGTCCATCGTCACACATGCATACCCCGTGATGGAATCAACCACCACGGCGGAGGGGTTCAGTTTGAATATGTGCCCTAACCGCAGTGCACGATCTCGAACCCCCCGGGAAGACCACCGCCAATCCTGCACATCCACACACCACTTCAGGCAGCCATCGGAACCCCTCAGGCTGGCTTCTTCATCCGGATTCAGCAGGTTGAAGTGCGAGGCGACAACCGGTGCGGCCACCCTGTGGTCTTCCGCGACCCATCCACAGTCGGCCGGCGGCTGCCCCGTCCACTCCACACGAGGCAATTGGTCATAGGGCGCCCGGTCCAGCACTGCGGAATAGTCGGCCTCACTTCCGTAGTAGCGGCTGGCAGTTTCCTGGAAGTCTGCGGCCTCAAGAATGGCGAACAACACCACACCTACGATGCCTACAACGCCCACAGAAGACAGTCCCAGGGCAGCAAGTCCAGCGATGGCCGGGGCGACCACAAGCGCGTGGCGTTCGGCCATATCGTCAAAGGTCGCGAGCAACAGATGGTGTGAAATGAGCCAAAAAAGCAATGCGCCTGTTGCACCGGGATGGCGACGAAAGGACACCACGGAAACCGCTGCAAGCAATGCCAATGGAGCCAGGCCATCGAAGGGGTGGTACGGCCTGAGGTAGTCCACATTGAGACCGAAAGACAGCATGCGTTCGCCTGCACCTGGCAACGAACCGGGCCAGAGCATGGGCCATACACACAGCCCGGCGACCCCCACACATACCAGGCCGGGAATCAGCCACTGCTTGAGGCGGTCCAAAACGCTGGCACCGTCGGGGCGCACAGCCAACACCAGGGCGACCACTCCCACAGCGACGGTACCGCTGTCCATGCGCAGAGACACCGCGAGCACCAGGCTGGCTGCGACCATCCAAGCCCACGCCCCTGGACCTTCTCTGCGCCGGCTCGCCGTGGCCACGCCGAACAAAGCCATCGACGAAAAGAAGTGGGGAAGAATCACATTGTATGCACTCGACGACCATGCAGCGTGGCCCGAGTGAAGGACCAACAAGGTGGCGGTGATCCATCCGGCGCTGCGTCCCCCTAAGCGCCCCATGGCGCCGGCACTGAGCCCGATGGAGGCCGCGCCAAACACACTCATCAGCACGACCACGAACCGCTCGGACGGCGGGGCAATATGGCCCAGCAACCACCAGAACCACTGCATCGCGGGAACCATCACCGTGCCCCCACGGCTGGGTGAACGTTCCCCACGAAAGAGGTCCCAGTACTCGGCTTCATGGCCATCAAATACGTGACCATCCCAGGCCGGTATCCACCATAGACGCACGCCGACAGCAATCAAAAACAGCAACCAGCCCAGTCGGGGGATCTCGACCTCAGAGCGGAGTCGAAAGAGACCAACACACCACAGAATCAGCACGACTCCAACGGGCCAGACGGTCTCAATCGGTGTGCTCATCGCAGCCCCTCTACCGTACCCACAAGGTCTACACCCAAGGCTCTTTGCTCTTGGCCGACCTGAGTCCACACCACACTATAGGGACTCAGCACCCGACGCACCCGGGCCTCCAAGCCTGCAGCCGGAGCATGGTCATAGAGCACCAGCCAAACCCGTCCCCCGCGCTCCAAAGCCGCCAGGGTGACATGGTCGAAGGGCGCCGCTTCGAGCTCCGTACTGGTGTGGAGATTTATCCCTTCGATCTGACGGGGCTGCCCATAGCGGTAGTCCTTGTACTCAAATTCCACAGGGCGAGCGATGGGCATTGAGTTCCAGGGCCGAAACCGCCACAGCACAGTGCTGAAGGCTGTCTTGTCATCGTCGGTCTGAAGCGCGGGTGACACCAGCCAGATCGCATCTCCAGCCACGGCACCCTCAATTGCAAAATCTACGCCGCGAACGACGTCCAGGTCGACCACA
>CAWVVG010000216.1:0-6449 GCA_963932775.1 uncultured bacterium | reverse complement strand
TGGGTGGAGCTGTCTCTCACATCCCTTGCCATGCAGGGACGGCGTTCACTCCAAGAAGGCGATGTAGCATCGGCCCGAACCCACTTTCAGTCGCTGCTTGAGCGCTCGAAGCACCTGGACCATCACTACCACCAGGTCGTGGCGAATGAGGCCTTGGTTTTGCTCTAATGCACCCACAACTAAATGGGTTTGTAAGCCTTCAAGGCGGGCACCGAGACCAGCCGGTCTTCCTCAAGTAGGTACCCCGTGAGCCTGCCACCATAGACACATCCAGAGTCGAGACCGAGGGTGCTCGGCCGGTGGTCTTGAAGTCCTCGCACCGCGTCGTGGCCATACAGAACCAAGCGTTTTCCTTGATACATTTCCCACCAAAATGGGCTGTTCGGATTTGAGTCGTCGGGCCACCGCCGAAGGCTGACACACTGCTGCTTGGTGGTCTGAGCACCGGTGGGATTGAGACCACCGTGGACGACAACCCAATCCTCACTCTCCATGGTCAACGGCAACCCTTGCAACCAGCGAAGCGCCGCCTCTGGAACCCTCCGGTCCCCCTCCTCAGCTTGCTTGAGGACAGCGACATCGTGGTTTCCTAAAACCGACTCAACCTGCCACTGTTGAATCAAGGCCCAGGTGCCTTCGGGGTCTGGGCCCTTATTGAAGACATCGCCCACCAAAATGACTCGGCCGGGCTGGGTTGACTCGAGAAGCAGTCCCAGTTCATGAGCGCAGCTGTGCACATCCCCCACGAACAGTGTGCGGCCCATCCAATCAGGCCCGTGGGTGCAGCTGCTGCAGCTTTACAACCTTGAGTTCACCCGCGCGCTGGGAGCGAATGGCCTCCACTGCAGAGACTGCGGCCCGAATGGTCGTGATGCATGGAATACCGAACCGAAGGCCTGCGAGGCGCATTGCACGCTCGTCGTAGACGCTCTTTTTTCCGCTCGGCGTGTTGATCATGAGCTGAATCTTACCGTTCCGAACATGGTCGACGATGTCTGGTCGACCCTCGTTTACCTTGAAAGCGATTTCACACGGAAAGCCCAACTTCTTCAAGGCTTCTGCGGTTCCACGGGTGGCCCACAGCTCAAAGCCCATGGAGACCAGTGGACCCGCCAGCTCAGCGAGCACACCTTTATCTCGGTCACACAAGGAAATGAATACCCCACCCTCGTTGGGAAGACCCTGCCCAGCAGCGGAAAGTGCCTTCGCATACGCCTCGCCGAAGCTCCGCCCAATGCCCATCACTTCGCCAGTGCTTCGCATTTCAGGGCCCAGGAGCACGTCGTTCACATCGAAGCGACTCCAAGGAAACACCGGTGCCTTAATGTAGTATGTTCCGGCCTCCGCAAGCCCAGGCAACGGACCCAGCTCATCCATCCGTTTACCCAGACATAGGAAGGTAGCGAGACGCGCGAGTTGAATGCCCCTGGCCTTGGAGACATAGGGCACCGTGCGAGAGGCACGAGGATTGATCTCGATGACGTAGACCTTGGCCTCGCGCACAGCAAACTGCACATTCATCAGCCCAATCACGCCCAATCGCAAGGCGGATCGAGTCGCAACATCGATCATCTCGGCTTGGTTCTCAGCAGACAACACAACCGGCGGGATAACACACGCCGAGTCACCGGAGTGAATTCCGGCTTCTTCAATGTGTTCCATGATGCCCGCAATATAGACCGTCTCGCCGTCGCACAGAACGTCCACATCGTATTCGACTGCGCCATCGAGAAAGCGGTCGAGCAAGACCGGGTGATTCTCCGATACCTCAAGCGCCTCATCGAGTGCCGCTTTGAAGTCATCCTCATCGAAACAGACCGCCATCGCACGGCCACCCAACACGTACGAAGGCCGCACCAAGATGGGAAATCCGAGTGTGTTCTTTGCCGCAATGGCCTCGACGCGATTGCCAGCGATGGCACCTTGGGGTTGGCGAATCCCGAGCTCGTCCATCAAAGTATTGAAGCGCTCCCGGTCCTCGCACAGATCGATCGCATCGGCTGGTGTACCCAGGATGGGTCCGATCTCATGGCTCAACTTTAGCGGAGTTTGACCACCGAACTGCAAGATGATGCCCTTGGGCTTCTCGTGCTCCAGGACATTGCTCACATGCTCGAACGTTATCGGCTCAAAGTACAGCTTGTCCGAGGTGTCGTAGTCGGTGGACACAGTCTCAGGATTATTGTTGATCATTACGCTGGTGAAGCCCAAGTCTTGAATGGCAAAACTCGCATGACAACAGCAGTAGTCGAACTCAATCCCCTGACCGATCCGGTTCGGGCCATTGCCCAAAATTACCACTCGCTCTGTGTCCGCACCACCCGCTTCACACTCGTCCTCAAATGTGGAGTACATATACGGCGTGTCACTCTCAAACTCCGCGGCACAGGTGTCCACGCGCTTGAACACAGGCACAATGCCGTCCTTAATGCGTCGACTGCGAACTTCTTTCTCGGTGGTACCGAGGATGCGAGCGAGGAACCGGTCCGGCATGCCAAGCCGCTTCGCACGACGAAGCTCAGAGGCCGATACATCACCGAGGAAACGCCCATCAAGCTGTTCCTCACACCGAATAATGGTGTTCATTTCGTACATGAACCATCGGTCTATACCCGTCAGGCTGTGCACTTCAGACGGGTCCCAGCTCCGACGAAGGGCTTCAAACAGCGCCGGCATCCGATCCGGCGTGGGAATGGCCAACCGCCCTCGGATCTCTTGGTCCGTCCATTGTCGGGCATCAGAATACCCGCCTTCAAGCGACGATATTGCTTTGAGCAAGGCCTCTGCGAAGGTCCGACCAATGCCCATGGACTCGCCAACCGACTTCATGGCCGTGCCGAGCTTTCGGCTGGCGCCCGTAAACTTCTCAAAGTTCCACCGAGGGAACTTGACCACGACATAGTCCATGGTCGGCTCGAAGCAGGCAGGCGTCTTCTTGGTGATGTCGTTGTCGATTTCGTCGAGGGTCAAGCCCACAGCAAGCTGGGCTGCAATCTTGGCGATGGGAAATCCGGTGGCCTTGGAAGCGAGCGCAGAGGATCGACTGACCCGAGGGTTCATCTCGATCACAATGATGTCGCCATTCTTCGGATTCACGGCAAACTGCACATTGGACCCACCGGTCTCGACACCCACGGCACGCATGACTCCGATGCCAACGTCTCGGAGCGCTTGGTACTCTCGATCGGTGAGCGTCTGTGCGGGGGCGACGGTAATCGAATCACCCGTATGCACGCCCATTGGGTCAAAGTTTTCGATGGAGCAGATGACGATGACGTTGTCAGCCGTGTCCCGCATCAACTCGAGCTCGAACTCCTTCCAACCAATGATGCTCTTTTCGATAAGCAGCTGACGGGTCGGCGAGAGGTCCAAGCCACGCATGACGATCTCTCGAAACTCATCGATATTGTAGGCCACGCCACCGCCCTCACCGCCAAGGGTGAAGGAAGGCCGAATAATGGCTGGAAGCCCCACCACATCCAAGAGAGCCTCGGCTTCCGCGTACGTGGTCGCGACGCCCGAAGGAGGCACGTGGTAGCCCACCTCGATCATCTTGGCCTTGAACAATTCCCGGTCTTCCGCAAGCTCAATGGACTCTGGGCGAGCCCCAATCAGCTCTACATTAAACTCATCGAGAACGCCGGCTTTCGATAGGCCCATGGCAAGGTTGAGACCCGTCTGACCGCCCACTGTGGGAAGAATCGCACAGGGGCGCTCAATCTCGATTACCTGCCGGGCAGCTTCAACGGTGAGTGGCTCGATGTAGGTGGCATCCGCCACAGACGGGTCGGTCATGATCGTAGCGGGATTGCTGTTGAGCAACACCACCCGATACCCCAGGCTCGACAGGGCCTTGCAGGCTTGGGTACCCGAGTAATCAAACTCGCAGGCCTGGCCGATCACAATAGGCCCAGAACCGATCACCATGATTGTCTTGAGGTCAGTTCTCCGGGGCATCAATTCTCCCGCTGGTGACTCGCTCCTACCCGGAACGAAGGCAGGCCGCAGCTAACCGATTGAGGGTAAATCACCACGCCCAGACTATCCATGACTCAAGAAGTCTTCAATGACTTGATTGAAGACACGGGCATCTTCCACATTTGGACTGTGACCTATGCCACCCATCAGATGGAAGGTTGCGTTGGGAAGTTGGTTCACCAAAGCTTCCCCATTGGACACCGGACTGAGGGCATCATCAGAGCCGTGTAGGACCAACACTGGGCAGTCGATCTCCTGCAGTTGGTCGCCCAGATCGAATGAGTCCCAAGCCTCCCACTGACGGGCGATACCCACGGAACTCTGCGGGTAGCGTGCGCGCCATCGCGCCAAGGCTTGAATGCGCTCAGGGTAGGCCTGCACATACCGGGGTCCAAACAGCAGGGGCGCGATCTGCTTCGACCAAACTTCCTCGGTCCCCTCAGCCACTTGCCGCAAGATGGTGTAGGTGTCCGCGTTGCCTGGGTCGCACAGCTCCCCACCACCGCTCGTGGAGCTTAGGACCATTCGACGAACCCGATGGGACCAGCCCGCAGCCAACTGCTGGAGCACGCGGCCACCAAAGCTCAGTCCCACAAAATCGGCCAGGCCAATGTCCAACTCGTCCAGTATACGCACAAGGTCAGATGCAAAATCAGCCATATGAGCGGGACGATCCACAATCTCCGAACCGCCCAAACCACGGTGGTCGTAGGTCAAGACTCGGCGAGTCTTGGCGAAGTGTTTCACCTGCAGCGTGAAGGCCGCTTGCGCTCCCCCGAGGCCGTTCACAAAGACGACCACAGGCGCCTTGGCTGGCCCGGTCAGGTTGTACGCCAGGTGAGGAGATGACACGGTGGTGGGCATATCAGTCTCGGTACCCAAGATTTGGCCCAAGCCAGCGCTCGGTCTCCACCACATCCGTGGAAGACCGCGCAGCGTAATCCTCGACCTGATCCCGTTCGATCTTTCCTACACCAAAATACCGGGCCTGAGCGTGCCCAAAAATCCATCCGCTCACACTCGAGGCAGGGTCGATGGCCATGGACTCTGTCAGCTCAACCCCGAGTGCATCTTCCGCACCGAGGAGTTCAAAGATGATGGCCTTCGACCGGTGATCGGGACAGGCTGGGTAGCCCGGAGCTGGCCGAATGCCGGGGTAGGAACCCTGAATCAGGTAGTCATTGTCGAACAATTCGTCCGGTGTGTTGCCCCACAGTTTCGTGCGCACCAATCGATGCAAGCGCTCGGCGCTCGCCTCTGCGAGTCGGTCGCCGAGTGACTGAAGTAGAATCGCGTCCATATCGGCCTGGTTGTCTCGCAGCTGAGCAGCGGTTTCGGCCACACCCCGAGAGGCAGTCACACAGAATGCACCGATCCAGTCCGGGATTCCCTTTGGCGCTATGAAGTCCGCCATCGCCATGTTTGGCAACGCGGCCGACTTTGCCGCCTGCTGACGCAGTGTGGGGAGCCGAGCGATGACCTTCGTGCGAGTCTCGTCCGAATAAATCTCGATGTCGTCCCCGACGGAGTTGGCCGGGAACAGACCCACCACCGCCTTGGGTCGCAGAAAATGCTTCTTCTCCGCCCAATCCAATTGTGCATTGGCATCGGCCAGCAGCTCTGTAGCGGCGGCACCCATCTGGGGGTCATCCAGGATGCGTGGATACCGCCCACGAAGCTCCCAGGTATGAAAGAAGGGAGTCCAGTCTATGAATGGCCGGAGCTCGTAGACGGCCTGTTCGATGACGTGAACACCCGGCTGGAGCGGTGGGTGCGGAGGCTCCGCGCTGAAGTCGATCTTGAATCGGTTCTTTCTGGCCAGCTCAATGCCGATGCGTCGTCGACCACCGGAACTTTGACGACGACGCTCCCGAATCCCTTCAAGCTCCTCCGCCACGTCTCTTAGAAAATCGTCGCGAAGACTGTCGCTCATCAGTTTCCCGACTACGCCAACAGCCCTGGAAGCATCCACCACATGTACAACGGATGCAGAGCGAGCCGGATCGATCTTGATCGCGGTGTGTAGCTTCGATGTCGTCGCACCACCGATCAGCAGAGGAAGCTCGATGCCCAGACGCTCCATCTCTGCCGCCACATGCACCATCTCTTCGAGCGAAGGAGTGATCAATCCGGACAGGCCAACCACATCAACCGCCTCGTTCACTGCCGCCTCGATAATTTTTGCAGCGGGTACCATCACGCCCAGGTCGATGACCTCATAGCCATTGCACTGCAGAACCACGCCCACAATGTTCTTGCCTATGTCGTGTACATCGCCCTTGACCGTCGCCATCAGCACACGGCCCTTGCCTTTGCTCTGGGACTGCTCGGCCTCCAGGTACGGAAGGAGAACGCCCACCGCCCGCTTCATCACCCGAGCGCTCTTGACCACCTGAGGCAAGAACATCTTGCCGGCTCCAAAGAGATCGCCGACCACGTTCATCCCCGCCATTAGCGGACCCTCGATCACG
>CAWVVG010000215.1:0-6450 GCA_963932775.1 uncultured bacterium | reverse complement strand
TGATCGGGCGGTCGAGCAGGCGCTGGAGACACTGCGCTCTCGGATCGACGAGACAGGCGTGAAAGAGCCTTCGATCGTACTCAAGGGTGGCAACCGCATCAACGTGCAGTTGCCCGGTATTGAGAACATTGAAGAAGCGGTGGCCGTCATCGGTACCACGGCGGTTCTCGAGTTCATGCTGGTGGACGAGGAGGCCGACGAGGTAGCCTTGGACCGAGGATTGTTGGATGCGGAATCCAAGATGACTCCAGAGCAGTTTAGCGACGACTCGTATCTGAGCGATTGGCTGATTCGTCAAGGCCGCATCGATTCGAAGTCCCGGGTGATCTTCGAATACGAGGATCGGGGCACGCTTGGAGATGTGCGCACACGTGCAGTTGTGGTCCGGGACCGCGTCATATTGACCGGTGATGACGTCAACGACGCTTCTGTCTCGATGAACCAATACAACGAGCCCTATGTGGCCTTGGAATTCAAGCCCCGGGGCGGAAAGTTGTTCTGCGACATCACATCAGAGAATGTGGGGCGTCGTTTTGCCATTGTGCTCGACAACAAAACCCGATCTGCTCCTGTGATTCGGGAGGCCATCTGTGGTGGTCGCGCGAGCATTGAGATGGGCGGGCAAGACTACCAACAGGGGCTGAAAGATGCCTCGATGTTGTCGCTGGTACTCCGTACCGGTGCACTGCCGGCTCCGGTCAGCATAGGCGACGTCCGTACTGTGGGCGCGAGCCTGGGGGCGGATGCAATCGAGGCTGGAAAACTTGCGACCACAGTGGGTGGCCTGTTGGTGTTGGTTTTCATGGTGATCTTCTACAAGAAATCTGGCGTGGTTAGCTGTTTGGCGCTGACGACCAACATCATGCTCGTGATGTCTTTACTGGCGGCGGCGGGTGCCACATTGACCCTCCCTGGTATCGCTGGAATCGCACTGACCGTCGGTATGGCGGTGGACTGCAACATCATCATTTATGAGCGCATTCGAGAGGAGCTACGCCTGGGTAAGAACTCCCGGGCCGCAGTTGATGCAGGCTTCTCCAGTGCTCTCACTGCTGTGCTCGACGCCAACATCACTACCTTCATTGCGGGTGTGGTTCTCTACACCTACGGAACCGGTCCCATCAAGGGCTTCAGTGTCACCTTGATGATCGGAATCATTACCACCCTGTTTACAGGCATCTTCGTCAGCCGGACGATGATGGACTTCGTCACGCGGAAAACATCCGTTCGCCTGTCAATCTGAGGCCACCATGTACTTGATAAAACCTGGAAGTAACTTCGACTTTGTGGCGGGCCGTAAGAAGGCCGCCGTCATCTCTGTGGTGATGGTTGTTGCCAGCCTGGTTCTGTTTTTTGTGAAGGGCCCCAACTGGGGCATCGACTTCACCGGCGGAACGGAGGTTCACCTCAAATTCAATGAGACCGTACAAATTGGAGAGGTGCGAGATGCCCTCGCCAAGCTCGACCTTAGCAACGATGCTGTTCAGCAGATCGGTGCCGATGAGGAAGGCGAGTACGTCATTCGGATTCAAGATCCTGAATTTGGTACAGCCGGGACCCGTACAGCGGTCGAGGCCGCGCTAACGAGCAGTTTCGGTGAGGAATGGATCGAGGAGACGGACTTTACTGCAGAGGTCGGCGCTCGGCTGACCGTGCGGTACAACGGTCAGGCGGTCAGCATTCCGGATGTGCAACGGGCAGTCAAAGACATCCCTGGAGCCACTGCAGCGTCTGCACTGGACGACAACGTGGTCTACGTGAATCTACCTGGACTGGCTTCTCAGATCGGAGAGAAGCTGCGGACTTCTATGGGGGACCGTGGGTTTAAAGTTCTTAAAGTCGACTCGGTCGGCCCGAAGGTCGGTGGAGAGCTCCGGCAACAAGGCTTTGTAGCCATCGCAGCAACCCTGGCACTTATTTTGGTGTACGTGGGCTTCCGCTTCGATCTCGCATTTGCCCCGGGTGCGATCCTGGCATTGGCTCACGATGTGACGGTAGTTGTGGGAATTTTCACCATCACTGGCCACGAGTTCAACCTCCCCATGATCGGAGCATTGCTGACCATCATCGGGTACTCCTTGAACGATACGATTGTCATCTATGACCGGATTCGCGAGAACATGGCCCGGTATCGACGGCAGGACACGGCAGCGATGATCAACGCTTCGATTAACGAGACCCTGGGCCGTACCGTCGCGACCTCGGTCACGACAGGCTGCGCCATGCTCGCTTTCCTGACCCTCGGTGGGCCGGTCATCGAGACCTTCGCGTTGGCGATCTTGCTCGGCGTCATCTTGGGGACCTACTCGACCATCTGGGTTGCGAGTCCAACCATCTTGTTGATGGAAGATATTCAGCCCCTTCTTTCAAAGGTCTTTACGCCCGTGCAGGCAGGCCTGGATGCTGCGGCTGAAGAGGGTCCATTGTCGGCCACCGAAGAACGCCGTCAAGCACGAGAGGGCGGTCAGCCAGAATTGTAGGTTGACCCACCCCCCGTACTCTCACTTAGAATAGTTGTCTGGGAAACAAACAATGACCAAGTCTGAATTGATGGAAGCGCTGGCCGATTCACGGAACATTTCACGCCGCACTGCGGAAGAAGTGGTGAACGTCCTCTTTGACGGAATGCGCGACTCCTTGCGGTCCGGTGGGCGCGTGGAGATTCGAGGCTTTGGGTCATTTAAGGTTCGCAAGTACAAGGGGCGGACCGGTCGCAACCCAAAGACGGGTCAAGAGATTCTCGTGAAACCGAAAGTGCTTCCCATCTTTAAGGTCAGCAAGCTGATGCGCGAACGCATCAACAAGGACCTGGAGTAGTCATGATTCAAATTCTTTTGGCGTTGGCCCTCAATGCTGAGGCCGCGACACTGTATGTGAATGGAACAGCAGTGGATGGTCTCCGGAGCTTCGAGTTCACCAACGTAAGTGTATCGGTGGATGACAACGGTGACGTGTTCATCGTGGCCCCTCAGTACAATGTGGCGGTGGGTGATGAGGCCACTGTAAAGAAGAGTCGCAAGAACAAGAAGGACGTGATCAAGCCACCTGCCGCATCGGGGGATGGCACTGTTCCAAGCAACCGGTGGTGGCTGTTCTCTGAGGACAACCAGACAACCGGCCATGTGGTGGATGTGTCCGTCAACGGAACCGTCATCAAGACCTTCCTTTCCGGATCCACCCAGATCATTTTTGATATTGGCCCGTATCTGAACTCTGGGTCCAACCAAGTGACGTTCACCTCTCGAAGCCGAAAGCTTGATGGGGGGGCGATGTTTTTGTACGTGGGTACCGGGTCCATCGACGGTGGACGAGTGTCGATGAACAAGCCTGAAATCGAGTACAAGCGGAACGGGTCCAGCGAACGTTCTGAGGCATCCACACTCACCCTTCAGGTGGACTAAGTCACCAATTGTGCCTTAGCGCCTACTCTGTGAAGTGAGCGATCGTCTGCGTAGGTAGCTCGCTGAGTGGGGCACAACCTTGCTATAGGTGGACATGGCAAAAAAACCGCGCAGAGTTGAACCGAAGATTTGGGCACGCAAGGGCTTTGACCAGCTTGAGGGCCGGAACGTTGTGCTGGAGGCGCTCGAGCGGAAAGCCCGGCGTGTTTTGCGGATTGTCTTAGACGAGCGAACCAAGCCGAACCCAAAGGTCGACAGAATTGTCGACCTGGCGAACAAGCGTGGAATTCCCGTGTACGAGGCCACTCGAGAGAATCTGGACCTCGCAAGCATCACCGGTGTACACAACGGCATCTTGGCTGAGGCTGAGCAGCTTCCGGGGTGGACCATTACCTCGCGACTGAATGACTGCCTCGGGCGGGGCTTAGACCCTTTCTTCGTATTGGTAGACGAGGTCAACTACGAGCACAATCTCGGTGCAATTTTGCGGTCTGCAATGGGAGCCGGCGTACACGGTGTGGTGATTCCAACCCGCCGAGGAAAAGGCCTGACCGCAGTAGTACAGCGCGTCGCTATGGGGGGCGCTGAGGCAGTGCCCGTCATTCGAGAGGGAATCCCTGCGAGCCTAAAGGTATTGCGGAGAGCCGGGGTGCGGATTGTCGGCGCGGATATGGATGGTGAGGCGATGTGGGACGTTCCCATGTCCGGGCCGCTTGCCATAGTGTTGGGCGGCGAAGACAAAGGGGTGAGCCATACGCTTCGCGACCGATGCGATGCCATTGTGAGTGTTCCCCTGGCACATGGGCTCGATTCCCTCAACGTAAGCGTCACCGCTGGGATCTTGATGTATGAAAAGGTACGCCAATCTCGGTGAGTGTCTGGATGCCATGAGGCGTCCCCGGGGTTAGCGGTCAGGGCTGGAGAGCACGTGAATATTTTTGCTGCCGTTGGAATGATCGCCATCCTTGTGTTTGTCCATGAATTTGGGCATTTCATCGTCGCCAAGGCATGTGGTGTTCACGTGAAAGTGTTCTCCATTGGCTTCGGCCGAAGAGTTGTGGGCTTCGACTATCGGGGGACCGAGTACCGGCTCAGTCTACTGCCATTCGGTGGGTATGTTCAGATGGCGGGCGCGGACCCATTCGGTGCGGGTGACGAAGACGATGACCTCTTGGCCGACCCGTCCCAGGCCTTTCTACGCCGACCCGTATGGCAGCGTTTGTTGGTGGTCTCCGCAGGGCCGGCCTTTAATCTCTTGCTTCCGTTGGTCCTGTTTACTGCCTTGCTGATGGCCGGAGAGCCTCAGCCCAGCAATGAGCTCGGCACGGTGGAACGCGATGGATTGGCTGCCATGGCTGGTATCGAGGCGGGTGACAGGGTCATCGCAGTCGATGGTAAGCCTACGGAAACCTGGAATGCCATCGCCAAGCACTTTATCGCTTGGGAATCGGGAAGCCACGTCGTTACCATCGACCGGAATGGCACTGAGAAACGGGTCGACGTCGACTTCAAGGTCGGCGGGACCGGTCTTGGAGTTTCCCATCTGCGACCCACTGCGAGTGTGGGTGTGGACGATCCCGCTTCGCCTGCTGGCCGAGCTGGGTTGGGGACCGGCGATGAAATCCTCACAGTCGATGGCGAGCCCGTCGACGACTGGGTGGGCCTCGAGCGAGCACTGGAGACAGCGGGTAGAACGATTGAAGTCAGCTTGACTGGCGGTCGCACTGCAGTCCTTCGTCAGTCTGACTGGCAGCCAGCCGACCCCGCATTGTTGACTGTGGATTCAGCGGGGTGGGGCCTCACTCCCACCACTATATTTGTCGGTGAAGTGGGCGAGACAGTGTCCAAGGACAGCACGGATATTCTGGCAGGATGTCGACCACAGGCGGCTGATCTAAAGGCACCGGCTTACGCGGCGGGCCTTCAGGCTGGAGACCGGTTCCTGCGCCTGGATGGCAAACTGGTGCGCGGCTGGTCGGATGTGATCGACGGTGTGCGGTCGACCATGGACGGTGAAGGGGAGGCCGCATCGGCCCGTCCACTGGCTGTCGAGTTGGTGCGTGGCGGAGAACTGATCTCGCTAGACCTGACTCCAAAGGTCATTCGCGACACCAATGCATTGGGCCGCTACTATTTCCGGCCAGTGCTCGGCGTCGTACGCATGGGCAGTCTTGCCGGCGGCCCCCGGACACGGGTGTACTACTCCCTGCCCGATGCCTTTGCCCGGGCGTTTGACGAGACCACCCGGCTCAGCGGCTACGTCCTAGAGCAGATCGGCAAACTCGTGACGGGTGCGGCCGCAGTACAGAAGAGCCTGGGCGGCCCCGTAGAGATGGTGAGGCAAGCATCGAGTGCGGCCGAGCAGGGATTGTTTGTGTGGGCCCGCTTGATGGGCATGCTGTCGATCAGCCTCGGCATCATCAACCTGCTCCCAGTTCCAGTGTTGGATGGGGGCCAGTTTCTGTTCTACGCGGCGGAAGGCCTTCGAGGGCGCCCACTCTCTCTTGCGATTCGAGAGCGCGCTCAGCAGATAGGTGTGTTGTTCTTGGTGCTGCTGATGATGAGCGTGTTGTTCTTCGACATTCGACGGTTGTTTGAATGAGCGTCGTCCTCGGTATTGATACCGCTGGACCCGTGGTGGGTGCGGCCCTCGTTGGACATGGGGAGCCAAAACAATGGTCTTGTCGGGTCATCCGCGGTGCAGATGGCGTGCTCTTGCCAGCCATCGCCGAGCTGTTGGAAGGCGTTGAACTGCTGGATGCGGTCGCAGTCTCTATTGGGCCGGGGGGCTTCACTGGCCTTCGGGTCGGGGTGGCGACGGCCTTGGGCATAGCGGTATCTCGAGGTGTCCCAGTGGTGTGTGTGTCCAGTCTGGAGGCCCGCGCAGCGATGTGTGAGGCCGACAAGGTTCTGGCATTGCTTGATGCCCGGAAGTCCCGGATGTACGCCCAGTGGTTCGATTGCTCTGGTGCAGCACCGGTGGCCCTCACGGGTGCTGTTGATGAAGCCATAAATACTGTGCTTCAGGACGGACCCTTTGTGGCCGTGG
>CAWVVG010000214.1:0-6488 GCA_963932775.1 uncultured bacterium | reverse complement strand
GTTTCTGTGACGGTGGGCGAGACCGAACTCGACCCAGATGCCATCTACACTGCTGCCACCAACAGTTATGTCACCGACCGGTGGCAATATAATCTGGGCTTCGAGCCCACAAATCAGGTTCCGCAGGGATTGACTGTGTTCGAGGCCGCAGTGGCCCGGGCTCAAGCTGGGGTCATCGTGTCACCCAGCAGTCCCCGTATGACCCGTTCTGAATAGGAGAGAAAGCCAATGCCATTTTGGATGCAAAAATTCGCGCCCATCGCCATCTTGTTGATTGTAGTCGCGGTGGTGCTATCGCGCCTGCCTCGAGTTGAAGGTGTCAATCACTCGGATGCCTTTCGGCGACGTCGTGTGATGAACTGGCTCCCCCTTGGGTTGACCTACGCCTTTCTGTACATGGGCCGCTACAACATCAAGGTGAGCCAGCACGCTTTTGGAGACATGGAGTTCAACGGGACTCCAATGATGACCAATGGCGACTTCGCTACGATCTTTTTCTGGGGCACAGCCGTATACGGATCGTCGTTTCTGGTGAACGGGCCGCTCACAGACCGTCTGGGTGGAAAGTTTGCCATCTTGGTCGGTGCAGGTGGATCAGCGGTGATGAACCTGTTGATGGGCGTGGTCACCTACGGAATCGTGAACGACCTTCCGATACTTGGGCTGGATAGAGATTACCTCGCTGGAAATCTCACCATTATTTTCTCCACATTGTACGCCATCAATATGTACTTTCAGAGTTTTGGTGCGGTCTCGATTGTGAAGTGCAATGCGCCGTGGTTTCACGTCCGTGAACGAGGCGTGTTTGGTGCGATCTTTGGCATACTGATCTCACTGGGAATCTACTTCGCGTTCGATGTCGGCTACATGATCATCGAGCACATGTCCCTCGAGAAGCTGTTCTTTATTCCGACATTTTTGCTGGCTGTGTTCTGGGTAATCGATGTTTTTGTCGTCAAAGACACCCCCGGTGGGGCTGGCTTCGATGACTTCGACACAGCGGATGCATCCTCGGGTGACGACGGACCTCAGCTTGGGGTGGTCGATGTATTCAAGCTGATGCTGGGCAATCCCATCATCGTCACCATCGCAAGCATCGAGTTCTGCTCTGGCTTTCTTCGGCAAGCCATCATGCAGTGGTTCCGATCCTACGCAAAACAAACCAATGATGTGCTCGGCCTTCAGGCGAGTTTTGTATACGAAAACTGGGGCATGTTGCTGTGTTGTGCCGGGATCGTCGGTGGCGTCGTCGCAGGCATTATTTCTGATCGGGTCTTTCAGTCCCGCAGAGGACCTGTGGCTGCAATCCTGTACGGCGGTATGCTCTTGGGCTCGATTGTCATGGCCTTCACATACCAGACGGGCTTCTTGCCTTGGTTGGTCATCTTGATGAGCGTTTGCATCATCGGCGTCCATGGCATGCTCTCCGGTACAGCGAGCATGGATTTTGGTGGCAAGAAGAATGTGGGCGTTGCCGTGGGCATCATCGACGGCTTCGTGTACGCGGGGACCGCCACGATGTCGATCATTTATGGGGTCATTCTCCCGGATGACACACTCAAAGATGTGGCAGGCAATCCAGACAACTGGATCTGGTGGCCGGTGTCTATGGTCCCAGTCAGTCTCCTAGGCCTGTTTCTGGCTACCCGTATTTGGAATGCAAAACCCAAAGCAGCTGCCTGACAATGTGGCGGCTCAGTCCTTGCGTGGGGTTGGGCCGTCAGGGAGTAGGGTGAGATCCGCTGTTCCAGGCTCGTAGACCGTTGCGTAGAACTGGGGGTGGACCATTCTGGCTTCTCTGCGCTCGGGGTCCCGCAGGTCCGCCAAGAATGCATTGGTCTCCACCATGGCATCGGCCAAGGGTGTGAGCTCAAACCCGAAGGTGTCGGTCATGGAAGCCGGGGACACTGTCAGGTCCTCAGTCGCCCAAATGCGGGCTTCAGACACTTGATTTGCAAAGCGGCGAAAAGGTTTTCCAATGTGGGATCCCAGGCTCACCAGTGGGCGTGGCGCAACATTAGTCTTTCGTTCCACACCGACGACTGAGCAGGCCATGTCCAGCGCCTCGTTGAATACAACCTCGGTTCCGCCCCCCACTTCGATGGTCTTGTTCCGAACCGCATCCAAGTCCAGGCTCGCCGTAGCCATGCGAGCCAAGTCGGCAGTCGGAAGGATGCTCAGGCGGTTCGTTCCGGGCCCAGGCAGCCAGATGCTGCCCTTGTCGTGGATCTCCCATGCGAGCTCAAGAAATGATGTTTCGTGTATGCAGGCTCGAAGAATGGTGTATTCGATGCCCGAAGCCACCAAGGCTTCCTCTGCCGCTCGACGGGCCTGTGAGGCTGGGCTTGAGGTTTGCTCCACGCCCATGCAGGAGACCAGTACCGTTCGTTCCACACCTTCTGCGCGGGCGGCTTCAAACAATGCGGCGTGACCATTGATGGTTACGTCGACGTGGTTGTTCGCCTTGGTCTCGCGCTGAACGTTCGTGCAGACGATCAGGTGGGTTGCATCAGTCAAGCACCGGCGGATGCTCTGGGTATCTCGGAGATCACCAAAAAAATAAGTGCATCCAGTGTCGTTGAGCCAGTAGTAGTGGCTCCCTTTGCGGACGAGGGCTTGCACTGGGAGGTCCAAGGAACGCAATGTTCGCACCACTGCACTTCCGAATCGTCCTGTGGCACCTGTGACAACAATCATGGGTTCGCTTTGCCTTCCTTGGGGTGCAAGGGTACCTGCCCAGACGCTGCTTGTCAGGTGAGGTTTGTGATGTCTGAACGGAAACCATTGGAACCAGGCCCGGTCAATGCCCTAGGAACCGAGTCCGTGGTGGGGCTGCTCAAGGAATTTTTGGGTTTTATGGCCTCTCGAGGGAAAGAGGAGGTCGGCCGTGTCCAGGAACGGAGCCGTCACCAGTTGGAGATCCGCCAACTTAGGAAAGATAGAACAAAAAGACTCGAGAAACTGGGTCGTGAAGTGATGGCGCTGGTGGATGGTGGTGAAATCGAACATCCGGGTGTGCGCCTACACATCGGCCATATTCAAGAGCTGGATACACACATCCAGAGCCTTATAGACGAAGGTCCGAAGGGCCATGATGTGCCCATCGATTCGCTGGAAGAATAGTCTGGGGCTTGCCGTTCCAATGGGGGTGCAATACGTGCCGATTGCTTCATGAAAGTGGAGCACCCGAATGGGGGTATAGCTCAGTTGGGAGAGCACTAGACTGGCAGTCTAGGGGTCAGGGGTTCAAGTCCCCTTATCTCCACCATCTAAACCCTCGCTTCGGCGAGGGTCTTTTTTTGGGTATAGGCGGCCAAAAATTGAGGTCTGACCAGGTCTACGCCTGTAAAGGTGCACTCTTGGCGATTGCAACCTCCCTCTCAGCCGCATAAGGCTGGGCGTCCGTGCACCGTTTACAACTCGTTTTCTGCGCACACAGAAGAACAAATCAGAGGCCGCCATGACCGCGCTAAGCTCCCTTCTTCTCTCCTTGTTCCTGGCAGTATCTCCAGCAGATGCCGCGAAGGTGCCCAAGGCCGACTATCAACTCAAGCTCGACAACTACGAGATCCAGCTGGTTTCGTACCCGTTTCCATCGGGCCTGCACGTGGTGTTCCAAGAGGAGCACAGCCAGCCGGTAGTCGCGGTTACCTCGGTGATCGACTCCGGGGCTGAGCACGACCAACCCGGTCGGGACGGCATCGCGCATGTCATTGAGCACCTGGCCTTCCGTGCCAAGCATGGCGATTTGCCGAAGAATATGGACCTGATCAAGCAGCTCGGTGGATCCTTCAATGCATCGACCTGGAAAGACTGGACCAACTACATGACGATAGCGCCCAGGGACGCGCTGGATGCGCTGTTGGCCATCGAAGCCCGTCGCATGAAGGATGGCTTGGCCAATGTCACCGAGGAAGATGTAAGGCTCGAGGTTGAGATCGCGCGCAACGAGAAGCGCATGCGCGATGAGAATGGTGCACTCGGTGATGCGTTCCGCGTCGTGGGTCAGCTGCTCTACCCAGAAGGGCACCCCTATACCCGAAGCGTCATCGGTACCCACGATACATTGAGCGCCATCACCCTTGCGGATGCCAAGGAGTACGTGGCTCAGCACTATGTCCCAGAGAAGACCACCATTGTGGTTGTGGGTGACTTCAAGCTCTCTGAGGGCTTTGGAATTCTGATGAAGGCCTGGGAGCAGGACCTGGATCTGCTGATGTCGCCGACGGATGCCGAGAAGTTCCGGGGGCTCACCACTCAGTCCGAACAGAACAAGTTCTTGGATGGTTGGGTGGACAGACTGGGTGATTACATCCAAGAGCATGCAGGCCAAGGTGCGAAGCAGCGGGTGGACTGTTCAAAACGGGAAGACCCGCCGATGCCCCTTTCTCAAGTACCCATGCGGCTGAAAGGCCAGGTCAAGGAGACCACCACCGTGGTGGCTTGGTCGACCCCAGGCGGGTACTGCGGCGATGACACCATCGCGAATATCGCAGCCAACCAGCTCACCAACTACATCTACCGGACGATCGTTCCCAGTTGGGAGTGGTCCAACGATGAGCAATCGATCGGTGGCCTTGGGTGTTTTTATAGTCCTTCCGAGTACACCGGTGAGGTCTACTGCTATATCGAGCCTTCCGAAGGCTACTCGGGTGCCAAGCTGGCCGATAAGGCTGCAGATGCTCTGTACCTCCAGTGGGACAGAGAGGTCTACAAGAGCGAGATGTACCGGGGCTTTATGGACTGGTCTTTCTCCCAAGCCAAGATGAATGGAATGACTTCCATCTTGAGCACAGTGGATGAAGTTGCGGCCTTGTATGGTCGGGCCACCGCAACCGCGATGGATGCACACTTTACGGGCGATGTTCGCTACTTCAGCCGCTCAATGAACGAGGTCAACAGCGTCACAGGCATGTTCCCCATTCAAGAGTTCGCACGGAAATGGCTGACTCGAGATCGGATGGTGACCATCATTGTCGAGCCGATGGACAAGGAAGAGCGGGAGCGGATGGAGGCTGCTGCTCGGTCCGGCGAGGAGGGCGATGGCAACTACCACGCAACATCTCGTGACGACAAGATGAACACCTTGTTCTCGATGGAGGATATGACCGGTGATCGCCTTGCAGAGCAAGTCATCAGCCCGGACCGCTCGAAGGCCCGGGAGCTGACACTGGAGAATGGTCTCGAAGTCATCATTCTCCCTCACGGAGAAGCACCCCTTGTACGGGCTGGACTTATCGTTCGTGGCAACGCCGATACGTCGACCGTAGAAGGGTTGGACGCTTTCGCTGAAGCCCTTCACTACCGGGGCACCCGGATTCCTGCTTCCGAGCAAATGCTGGCAGTTGCAGGCTATTACGGTGAAAGTGCCGCAGGGCACGGGCGCGTACTTCAAGGAAGTGGAGCCTCGGGCAACCTTGGTGCGGTCCTGAGTCGCATCCGCAGGGAGACTGGGGAGATCGACTTCCGGATGGCCGGCAAGCGCGAATATCTTAAAGACCGAATCGGTGGCGCAAAGGGCGACGACTATCGCGACGATCCAGATGCCTGGGCCAGTCGGGTCCGAGAAGAGCGCCTGTGGGGTGACCATGTGTACGGTCGATGGGGTGACCGGGCTTATTACGAGCGCATGCGTGAATGGGACAAGTCCATGGTGCAAGGTTGGGTCCATCGCAAATATCAGCCGGCAAATTCGACGCTGGTTGTTGTTGGAAAGATTCCCGACCTCGATGCAGCTGAGGCGGAAGTCCGGGCCTTCTTTGGGACCTGGGCAGTCGAGCCTGGTGTCGAAGTTGGGCGAATTAGTGCACCACCTGCACCGACTCACTTGGCAGAGCGCAAGATTCTGATTTTTGACAAGCCCACGGCGACCCAGACCGATGTGACTCTGGCTTGCCCAGTGGTGGCATGGAATGAAGAAAATTACCTGACCCAATCCGTGCTCGGTGACTCGATCTCTGAGGTGGCCTGGAGGCGACTTCGTGAGAAGGCTGGCGTGACTTACGGCGCTTATGCGTACAACAGCAAGAAGCCCGGCGGTGCCAGCTCGCTGTTGATCAGCGGATTGTTCCAAAATGATGCCACGGAATTTGCGTTGAGCACGTACTTGGAGATCCTGGAGATGGCTGCAAACGGCAAGATCGATGAATCTGTCATTGCGACATCAAAATGGAGCCGTGCGAGAGAGACGGTGCTTGCCCAGCAGTCGTCCAATCAAATGCTCGGGTACTTGATATCGACCATCGCTACGGGTCGGAGCCTGGACTACCTTGAGGAGATTCCAACGTATCTGGCTAGTGTGAACAAGTCCTCAATGTCCGATGTTATGGCGCCTTGCCTCGGGCACGAGACCATCACAGTTATGGGACCCTTGGAGTATGCTGAGGCTGCAGTGAAAGCCCTTGGCCTCCCATACGAGGTGGTCGACTGGGACGAGCTTCACCAGGCTCAGCTGAACGAGAAGGAGCTGTCCAAGCACCTCAAGAAGA
>CAWVVG010000213.1:0-6498 GCA_963932775.1 uncultured bacterium | reverse complement strand
TGCCACACTTGGAGCCGAAGCTTTCCCAGCGGGACTCGTCCGAGTTGCCTTGCGGGTCGCCTTAGGGGCCACCTTTTTCTTGGGTGCCGAGCGACCTCGATCATCCTGCATGGGCTTGATGCCCATTCCAGCCATCATTGAATCAAACTCACTCGCCATTGCTGTCACCCCACATCTCATGAATGCCACGAAGTAGCGCACCGGTGTCCAGGCCATTGGGCGGCACATGGATAAAACCCACGGGAATATCAAAATCTTGGACGGCCCGGTACAGCCAGTGGTTGCAGACATAGGTGCCTGCATCATCGCTGACCTCCGCCCCGATACTTGAAGCCAACCGAGCGGCATCGACCGTTGACCAGACCTCGCTTGGTGCATCATGGCCACCCGGGGGGCATGTCCGGTGGTCCACATCAAGCTGCCCATCGTCCTGTGGACACCCGCCTCGCCTTTCCACCATGACCGTAGACCGAGACATGGCCACACCAATACCAATAAGGGCCATCGCTCCGGTCCCCTCTATCCACAGTCTGCACACTTCAATGCTGCGTTCAAAGCTCACAGGCATCTCGCGCCCGATCACTCGAACGCCCCCAAAGATACAGCCATCCAGGGCATCCGCGATGGCCGCTGAGGGGTTGTCAATTACGCCTTCGAACGGACCAAAACCCGCCACTATCACCGTGTTCACGGCGTTCCAGCCACCCGAACCAGGAGTTCTTGTGCGTGAACCATCGGGTATGCCCGGACGGTCATCACGATGCCAGGTCGACCCGCCCGCACTTCGTCGAGTCGCTCGCCACCGATGGGAGACTGAATGTACCCGAGCAGGTGCCCAGGCTGAACCGGATCACCGACCCGAACTTCGGCCACGAAGAAGCCACCGCAGCTCGCCCGATGGGCTTCGACATCTGCGTGGGTGACATCCGCCAACGTATCCATACCGCTGCCCATCTGACCGCATACACCGAGGTGCCCCAGCAAGTTGAACAAACCATTGGCCATGGTCGTTGCGTGTCGGTTGTCGAGGGTGATGCCCCGTCCACCCACCATATGCAACGCCTTTCGCCCGGCGGCACGCCAAGCGCCGATTAGACCGGTGGGCTCCAAACGAATGCCAGGACGACGCCACACCACAGGGAGCTTCATCGCCCGTGCGAGCTCCAGCTCGTCCCCTCCCATCGGCGCCCGGACCTGCGGAATCTCTCGAACATGGGGTGCACCCGAATGAACATCGATGCAGACTTCCGCATCCGTCGACTCGAATAAGGCGTGTGCAATGCGCTGCACCACCGAGCCATCGGGGTCGCCCGGGAATGCGTGGTTGATGTCCTGATCATCGTATGGCCAACGCTTGGTCGCCTGATCAGCACCAAATGTGTTGACCAGCGGGAACAGATGAACGGTGCCCTTGGGGCGCTGGGCCCGGAGCATCTTGTTCAACATATTCACCGCGTGAATGCCGTTGAGTTCGTTTCCATGGAGGCCCGCAACAATGGCCACAGATGGGCCACCCGAACCATAGGTCAGGCGGTGAAGCTCATACTGCCCACGATAGGGCGCATCGATGGAGAAGATAACGCTCATAGACTCACCACCCGAGCGACCATGGTACCCACATAGACCACAGGATGCTCCCTTACCGCCATCACCCGCCCCTTGGTTGGGCTCAAGATGGTTTCCAGAACAGCCCCATTCTCTGAGTCGATCACATGACCCAAAGAGGCACCTACCTCAACCTCGCTCCAGACCTCGAATTCTGGAAGAAACAGTCCGGAGCGCTCTGCCCGAACCCGAAAAACCTGGGCATCGCTCACCACCGTCGGGCGGTTCAGCGCGGCCCAATGAAAGGGCAGGTCCACCTCAGCGAGCACGCCAACTTGAGTGAGCAGATGAATCACACCCTCTTGAAGGTCTTGGCCCACAGCTGCATTCAAGCGATTGCCGGTACCGCCCTCGAGCACGATGGTGCCAGGAAACTGATGAGCGAAAGTCTGAGTTGCGGCCGGTCCTGGCTTGCGGGCCCACACCAAAGAGACGTTGGCCCCCATCGCCAGCTGCGCCGCAGCGGTGTCGCGCTCGCGTACCTGCGCATGAATGACTTCTGAGAATGCCTCTCGGGCTCCCCGAAGCTCAATGACCTGGGTAGCTCCACGAATGTCGGAACAGAGCGCATGAGCGACCCGGTCTGGCTGGTGGCCAGTCTCCTTTCCTGGAAACCGGCGATTCAGGTCCACATCGAAAAATGGCCACATTCGGGTCCCTTGGTGAGCACCGAGTGGATTGGCGCAGGGGTACACATCGACCACGCCCGTCAGCCTATCCTCGCACTCCTCAAGCACCTTCGCGACCTGGTGCGCTACCCGAACACCCTCTGGGGCATCCCCACGAATACCAGCGACTATGCAGACCCGAGGCACATCTGGGCCCGGCCGGCCAAAACGCCGACGAATGATAGCAAGCTTATCCCCGCTGGGTAGCTCAACCTGAATTACTGCGGACATCTCCGGCACGTTTAAATCCTAGCGCAAGGGCACGTTTAGACCCTACCTCAGGGGAGTGGGTTCGGCTATCGAGTGAAGGCCCAAGACCGTCCCGTGGCGGACGCTTCGTGGACGACCCCCAGCCAGATTTGAAGAAACCGATCCACACAACTGGGGTCTCGGGGCGCATCTTGTGCGCTGAGATCAGCGAGACCGGTCCAGATCGCGCACTCTCGGGACCATTCCATACGCTGCTCTTTCGTCAGTGGCCGCTTCTTGAATCGTTCGAGGCTCGCTCGACTCCATTCCATAAATTCATGAACCAGCCTGTGAGCTGCACGGGCAGGATCCTCTCCGCCAATGATGTGCATGTCGAACTGAGAGAGTGCATCCTCCAGCCTTGCGTCGGCTTCGACACGCCAGTTGGTCATTTCAGAGGGAGACGGAACAGAAGGGCTCCACGGCCCCCCGTCGACAGAACGAGCGTTCGATGACGGGGTGTCGGCTTGGTTCACAGAGTCAACTGGAACCAACTTCAGCAAAGTGTTCGATGGGGTAGGCATCAGCAGGGAATTCCGTGAGAACGGGGCGGGGCAACGGGGAGAACAGCGGGGAGGACTGCGGGGCAGATGAGCCGGGGAGCACGCTGATCGTCCCACGTGCAATTTGACGTGTCAAGAGCAAATTTAAATGTTTTTGGGTGACGTTTCGCTTCATGGGATAGACACTGACCCCATGTTGCTATCGATCATCATTCCCGCTTGGCAGGAAGCCCGGCGAATGCCCACTACAATCGATGGCATTGCGCGTCTTCGTGCAGCCCTCCCGTACCCCATTGAGGTCATCCTCGTGGACGACGGAAGCACCGATGGAACTGCAGAACTTGCGGAAGCTGCGGGCATGAAAGTACTCCGGCGAAACCACAAGGGAAAGGGAGCTGCGGTACGCGCGGGAATGCTGGCAGCGAACGGCATGTATCGGATGATTGCCGACGCGGACTGGTCCATGAGCCCGGAGCAAGCGCTGCTCATGTTGCCTCCGGTGCTAACCGGCTTTGACATCGCCATCGGCAGCCGCGAGCTGCCAGACTCCCAGCGCACTGGTGAGCCCCAGTGGCGTCACCTAATTGGACGGACATACAATCACTTGGTGCAGGCGGTACTGCTTCCAGGCCTTCAAGACACCCAGTGCGGCTTCAAAGTCTTCCGAGCTGAAGCGGCCCGGGCGATCTTTTCCCGCACCCAGGAGAATGGGTGGGCCTTCGACGTGGAGGTGCTTGCCATCGCCCGTGAGTATGGGCTTCGGGTGGTCGAGGTCCCCATCGACTGGAGCCACAACAAAGACTCCCGTGTCCACATCATGCGGGATGCTCCAGGGATGGTGGCTGCACTGTTTCGGATTCGTGCCCGACTGGCGCTATTGCCAGCCTTTACCCCGGCTTTCGAGACGTCCGATTACTCGGACCACCTGCCTCGCCACTGACCGCGAACCTCAGTGGGCCCTCTAAAATCCGCCGCTGAACACCACACTAGCCTGTGTCGGCCCAGCCAACACAGACATGCCAATACCAGAGGCCACAAGTACGCCACCCACCCAGCCCAGTGCATGCTGGGTCGTTCGGTATGCCTCGTAGCCAGTGCCTGCTTCACCGCAGCGAAGTGAGCCTGCGTACTCGACACAGTCACCCCGCCGACTGAAGTACAGCGCCATACTCGCCAAGCCCGATACGGCACCAACGCTCACCACAACAACGGGAACTGGACGCAGTCGAAACGGGGTCGAATCAGCCACGACGGGAGCCACCAACAACGAGTCTGGTACCACTGGCACCGCTGGCACCGCTGGCACCACTGGCTCCACCGGACGCTCTTGCCCCGCATCGCTCACCGTGAGGTTTGCAGCAACGGAGCCGGCGGTGTGAAGCAGGCTGCCTGCGCCATCCGACATTTCTCGACCCACGTACCGGGCCAATTCCGAGATGGTGACATGGCCGTCAAAGTTCTCATCGCCCTTTCCAGATATTGCCTCATTCAGCGCAGGAAGCAGGCGTCCAGCCTCCGCGGTCAATCCACGGGCATTGGGAGTCGTCAGGGCCAACCCCCACTCTGGAACATTGGGCCAATCTTCAGCCGACGGCCCGATCAGTGCGACTCCATCTACATCGCCCTCGTGTGCCGCATCCAGCGAGACCACGATGCTCTGTTCGGGTGTTCGGGGTCTGAGGACCTCGGCAAGCCGTTCAACGGAGAGCCCTGTCCCCGATGGGTCGCTGAGCTGGGCGCCCGCAGTCATAAACGCGGGTTCGCCGAAATCACCACCAGCACCATGCCCGACATAGACAAAGACCAGGGTTCCATCATCGGCTGTGGCCGCCAACGCTTGGCTGGCCGTACTCAACATGGCATCTGCGGTCGCCGCCGCAGCGTACAAGGTGAACACACGGCCATATCCAGCCGAATCGTTAAAGCTCTGAGCTAAAGCGATGGCGTCCATTTCACCATTTTTAAGGGCAGGAACATCCGCGTTGGGCCGGTCGATCCCCACCACAACAGCGACCCGTGCGTGCTGGATTTCCGCTGCCGTTGCGACACCAGAAATACAGGCTCCAATCAAAGCGGCCGCTATGCGCACATTCCCTCCTTCGCCAACCGTACCACGGCCCTTAGCTGAGGTTCCGAATCGCCAGGGATACCACCGTCTTGTCGTCTCCACCCATATTGGCCGTGATGCCCCATGCGAGCGGGCCGCCCACCTGGTAGTCGCCGCACTTGCCTTTCATTTGACGGAATATCTCAAGTGGCTGTTTAATTCCTGTGGCTCCAACCGGGTGTCCGAAGCCAATCAGGCCACCACCAGTATTGACGGGAGTGGTGCCATGGAGCCCGGTCGCACCGTCGCGAGTCAGCGCAGCACCCTGTCCCGGGGCCGCCAGCCCGAGCGCCTCGAGCATCATCAGTTCGGTAACCGTGAAGCAGTCATGGACCTCGGCTATGTTCACGTCCTTGGCCGAGATACCAGCGGATGCGTAGGCCTTTTGCACCGCGTTGGCGGTGGTGGTGAGCTGGGTTGGGTCGCCGTCGGTGTACAGGCTGGAAACGGAATGGCCAGTGCCAGCAACTTCGACCACATCGGCCTCGCTTAGGCCAAGCTTGGCCAACCCTTCTTCGCTGACCATCACCAAGGCGGCTGCACCATCGCTCACCTGTGAGCAGTCACTGAGCTTGATGTAGGGATGCAGTTCCTCATTGGCGAGGAAACAGGGGTTGCGCTCGTTGGTGCTGCCCGCCACTTCAATGCTCATCTTCCGAGCATTCATGTGTGCGAGAGGATTCAGATTCGCGTTTCCATATGCCTTCACCGAGACGTGGCCGATGTCTTCCTCAGAGACCCCAAAGGCCTCGCGGTAGGCCTTGGTCCGCCGGGCGAACAGCGCAGGGAAGGTAAACTCGTCAATGCTCCGTTGCCGCCTGTAATGGGATGCCCGTGCGAGGTAGTCTGCGCCAACCCGGGCCGATTGCGTGGTCTGAACCTCCACACCTGCGACCAGAACCGTGTTCTCTCCGGCGCGGATGGCATCCACCCCAGCTAAGAATGCCAGGCCACCCGATGCGCAAGCACCCTCGAGCCGCGCAGCGGGCTTGTTGGCGAAGGCTGGATTTGTTCCTGCGAGAGCCGCACCCAGGTGGCCTTGGTTGCAGAACAACTCGCCCACAAAGTTGCCGATATAGAGCCTGTCAACTGCAGCGGGATCAACACCGGTATCCGCAATGGCATCATCGACTGCGGACTGAAGAAGGCCCTCCAAGGTCGGGTTCTCTTTCACACCAAAGTCTGGGTGCCTCTTCCAGATAAAGTCTGGGTGACCCTTGCCTGTGAATGGGGTGAGGGCGCCACCTACGATAAAAACTCGTCTTCCGTTGGACACTGCAGCCTCCTTGTTTTGGGTGCTGCGGGTCTAACCGTTCGCACACTGGGCGCACATACAGCTAAGCTGTGACTGGAGGCCGAATGAATC
>CAWVVG010000212.1:0-6518 GCA_963932775.1 uncultured bacterium | reverse complement strand
CGCATCCGCGAGCCACTCATTGACACCGCCGAAGGCGACACCGATGGCGGCAGTAAGTCCAGCCAAGATCGCTAAACTGATCACCACCTGGGTCGAACCAAGGGTCTCTCTCCACGAGGCGCCTGTCACCTTAAACATCGTCCCGATCTTATGGGGTCCGCGAAGTCCACCCAGCATTCGCCAGGCAATCAGGTGTTGGGCGAAAATGACCGCTACGGCGGAGACCAAGAAGAAAGCCGGAATTCCCACCGCGATCAACTTCGCCATCTCAGGATGCCCGGTGTAGGCATCCGATACCGGACCGAACAACTGCTGTGCCAGCTCGTAGGGCTGGATCAACAGATAGATGATCGGCGCCTGAAGAAGGAAAAATCCGAGGCTGGAGCCATGCACCCGCCAGAGACCGCTCCAGATACCATCTTTATAGTCATCCAGGGCACCACTAGGGGCCAGCACCTCGCCGAGGGCAATGAACCCATCGGCTTCCAGGCGGCTCCGCATCCGATGCCAACCCGCCCAAGGATGCAGAGCACCCCAGACCGGTGTCACGGCGATGGCAATGACTGCACCGACCACCAGCCCGAGGGCATATCCAGGCCGATGTCGTAGATTATCAAGGGCAGATTGAATGCGTGACCGACCGGCCAGCGCAAAATTGAGCACCATGGTGCCTCCCAACCCCCCCGGATTAAGACGTCCTTCTAATACCCGCGCATTTCAACACATCCTTCTAAAAGCATCAACACAAGCAAAATGAAAAACCACGGTATAAAGCCTGTTATTCGGACCACTCGGGCCTATTTTCAAGAATCGGTGCGGCCATGAAGAACAGGTTCTCGGCCCTCAGCGGTCTTGGGTTGCGATGCGCGCAAATACTTGGATCCATCATCGGCAGACCATCGGAGGCCCTGCTTGCCGAGCTCGCAAGCAAAGACCGAAAACCGAAAACTGGCAGGGCAGACAGCCCGCTGGTTACCGCAGCACACCACATTGGTCTGGGCCAAGCCTCGTTTAAGGCGAATGCCTTCGGCGAGGCATTGCACCACTTTGGCGAAGCGCTCAACCACGCACCTGAGTCACCCTGGGCATGGCATGGGCGAGGCGATGCATTGCAACTTTCTGGTCAGCACAGCGCAGCCCTGTCCGCCTACCAACAAGCGATCAAATTTGATGACTCTTGCGGACTGCATCATGCAGGTCAAGCGAATGCGTTCACTGCTCTTGGACAAATTGATGAGGCAGAATTGGCCTGGAAAGCTGCATTGGAGCGGGACTCCAGTCTAGTCTGGATGCAACAGGGCTCGAAAAAGCCCTGAGTTTGGTTAAGGGCCCACGTTCCAATCGGAGGCCCTTGTGCTGGACACCCTGACAAATGGTTTCAAGTCTGCCCGCCTGAAGCTGGCCGGCAAAACACGGCTGAGCGAAGACAACATCGCTGAGGCCCTGACCGATGTGCGACGGAGCCTGCTCGAGGCCGATGTCGAGCTCGGTGTGACACGAACCTTTCTCGAGCGGGTGCGCACCCGTTGTCTTGGCGAGGTCGTCTCACTAAAGGCACCCACGTCTGCCCATGGAGTCAAAAAGGGTACGAAGGTCACACCCGCAGACCACTTCGTGAAAATCTGTCACGACGAACTCGTCCAACTGATGGGCCCAGTAGATCCCTCGCTCGACCTGACTGGCCACCCCGCCACCATCATGATGGTGGGACTCCAAGGCTCCGGAAAGACCACCACGGCTGGCAAGCTCGCATACAAGCTAAAGAATGAAGGCAAGACTGTCCTCTTGGTCGCTGCGGATGTCTACCGTCCCGCAGCCATAGACCAGCTGCAGACCCTCGGCCGAAAACTCGATCTGCCCGTATTTAGTGTTCCCGATATGCAGCCCGTTGATCTTTGCCGATCCGCCGTGGCTCAAGCCCGATCTGAGGGCATCGATGCAGTCATTTTCGATACCGCCGGCCGCCTCGCGCTCGACGAGACTCTGATGGCGGAACTCGACGAAATCAAGGCCACTTGTTCACCACAGAACATTCTGTTCGTCTGCGATGCGATGATTGGGCAAGATGCCGTCCGGACTGCATCCGAATTCGACCGTCGCCTCAGCTTTACTGGGTTTGTGCTCACCAAACTCGACGGCGATGCCCGCGGTGGCGCCGCCCTCTCCATCAAGGAAGTCACAGGCAAGCCCATCAAGTTCTTGGGTATGGGCGAAGGCCTCGACAAGCTCGATGAGTTCCGTCCGGAAGGGCTCGCTGACCGAATTCTCGGCTTTGGAGATGTAGTCGGGCTGATGTCTGACTTCGAAAAGGTCGTCGACAAAGACACGGCCGAGCAAGATGCAGCCAAGATGCTGCGAGGCGAGTTTTCGTTTCATGATTTCCTCAAGCAGATCAATATGATCCGCAAGATGGGAAGCATGCGATCGATAATGGAGAAGCTCCCAGGAATGGGAGATCTCATGAAGCAGCTGCCTCCTGAAGCTCTGGACGATCGAGAGTTCAAGAAAGTGGAAGCGATCATCCAATCGATGACCAAGTCCGAGCGCAATCATCCCGAACTGGTCAACGAGTCCAGAATCGAGCGCATCGCAAAAGGATCGGGACGCCCCCTTCAAGATGTACAGGACCTCTATGAGCGCTTCAACCAGATGCGTTCAATGATGGGCAACCTGGGCAAGTCAGGCATGTTCGGTGGAATGCCAGGAATGCCGGGTGGTCGTGCTCAGCGGCGACAGATGCAGAACATGGGTGGTGGAATGCCAGGAATGCCTCCCGGTGGAATGCCGGACGGCATGGGCGGCATGGGCGGCATGGGCGGCATGGGCGGTGCAAACCCATTCGGTCCAGGGAGTGAGTCCGGATCCGGTGACGGCCTGAGCAACGAACAACGGGTGGCTGCAGCGAAAAAGAAGCGGGCCGACAGAAAGGCTCGAAAGAAGACCCGTAAAAAGGGCCGTTAATCAGTCATAGGCTGCACCCAACGACCGTGCGTCCAGCAGGGGCGCCACTGCATCTGTGATGCCCTCGGCAACCAAGGCTGTGCCTTCCGTATTCAGGTGACAGCAGGGATCGAAGCGCACCTCCTCGACCGGCAAGCGACTCAACGAGTCGGTAAACATCAGGGTCGGTACATCCTTCTCGGCAGCCCACGTCTCGATGGTTCTGTAGTACTTTCTCTCACGCTCACGCCCTGTGCCCCAAGGCGATTTCAAGCTCGTTGCAAAGGCGAGCACCAAGTCAATGTCTTGGGTAGTCAGCCATTCGTTGAATTCATTCAGTTCTACAACCAAATCGGACCACATCTCTGAGGACGGACGGGTTTTCAACCGTTGGCCATCGGTGATCCTGCGCCACAGCATCGACGTGGAAAACAGAGCCCGGTGAATGACCGGCGAGACCCCCAACGGGTTTGGTAGACCACTTTCATCCAAGATTACACTGCCGAAGTTGAAGGCCTCACCGTCGAAAATAGTGAACCTATGGGGGCTGTTGGCCCAAATCTCCAACACGACAATCCGCGGCCGGAACACCGGAATATCCCTCATTCCAACGACCTTCTCATTCTCAAAGGCATAGCCAGGAACCGCAAGATTCACGGTACACGTGCGATGGCCGCGACTCAGTAAAAGCCGGTCGATGCTCGGTGCAAGGGACAGCGAGGGCTCCGTTCCGACACCGAAGAAGATGGAGTCCCCAAGCAACACCACATCGGCACGGCCATCCGCCGTATCCTCCAAACATCCCGTATTCCTGATGAGGGGCGTATCGCGCGATTTTGGGCTCCAGATGGGAACACCATCGACCAATTCGAATGTCTTTGACCGCTGCCACCGGGGATTTTTAGTGTGTCGGACCCATTGCTCGGCAGCAAAGAGACTGACCACCAATGAGAACAGAACCAAGACCAACTTAGCGAGCATTCCGATCCATACTCGGTCGGCTGGTATTAGAGAAGGCCATGCCCACCTATTTACTGCGGGTGCCCGACCATCTTGGAGACGCCGTGATGGCCATGCCTGCGGTGGCCGCGATCGCCAAACTCGGCCCCATTTCCATCCAAGGACCGGCTTGGTCTACACGACTATACGGCCCCACCGACCCCAATCCGCAGGATCCGGATATCGCCATTCTGTTTAAGCCGAGCTTTTCTGCCGCCTGGAACGTTCGGGGAGTCCCCCGTCGGGTCGGTGCACCAGGCTCGCTTCGCCGATGGCTGCTCACTGATGTTGTGTGCTTACCCAAGGTACATCGACGTGAACAGTATGCCGCCCTGGCAGCACATATAGGAGCTACGGCAACCGGGTACCCAGGCTTCAGTCCCACACTGACTGAGCAGCAGTCTGCACCTGCAGTGTCTTCCTCGGATGTCCTGTTGCTTCCCATCAGCCGGAGCCAAGCCACTGTCGGCTGGCCCCAGTTTAGGCAACTGGCTGACGCCTTGGGCAGCAGAGCCATCTTCGCCGCTGGCCCCGGGGAGTGCGCATCACTGGCCGCCATCGCGGGCAACCACCGATGCATAGCTCCCACATCGATCGGTGAATTCAGCGCCTTGGCTCAACGGGTCTCGGCGGTGGTAGCTACCGACTCCGGGCTCTCCCACCTCGCTGCTGCCGCACGAGCTAGTGCAGACCTCGACCCCACAACTGTGCACGTCATATTCGGCAGCACAGACCCCTGCCATACCGGTGCTGCTGGCTGCACATCCCACGGCCTGGAGCCCATCCCCTGCCAACCCTGCTACCGCAAGCGTTGTACGATAAAGCCCATGGCCCCACCCTGTCTCGATGTCGACTTCAGCACCGTGCTGGGTGCACTCCAATGACCAGCCTCGTGATTCGGTATTCCTCGATGGGAGACATTGTGCTCACGGCGGCCGTTACCGAAGCCTTGGCACCCGTGATCTTCCTCACCCTCGAGCGGTACGCCGAGCTTGCTGCCGCATTGCCCGGTGTCGTGGAGGTCCGCACCCATGAACGGTTCGGGAACAAACCGTTCTCGGGTGTGGAGCAAATCATTGACCTACACCGCAGTCCCAGGTCTCGAATGGCCACCCTTGGAGCCAGGGTGCCCATTCGACGCATCGACCGATTCGACCTGCGCCGGCGTGCCCGGGTGGCATTAAAATGGGACCCTGCCCCCCCGGTGGTCGACCGCTATGCAGCAGCCGCTGGAGTAGCAGCTGCACCCGGGCCTTGGTTTCCAGCCGCAGATGGCGATGCTCTGCTGCTGTTCCCAGCCGCGGCCCATTCGACCAAGCGCTGGCCAATCGAACGCTTTGTAGTGCTGGCCCAACGCTGGACAGGCCCCGTGATCGCTATGGGCGGCCGCGATGACCGCGCGCTCTTGGAACAGCTGACCAGGGCGGTGGGGTCCAAGGTGGAGATCGTTGCTGAGGCCGGTTTCCAACAAACTCTCAATGCCATTCGACAAGGCAGGGTCGCGGTCGGAGGCGACACCGGACTCACCCACCTGGCGGCAGCATCGGGCGTTCACACCATCCCCATATTTGGTCCAACCCACAGCAATGATGGGTTCTGGTCCCACCCCTACCCAGCCATCGAAGTTGATCTCGAGTGCCGACCCTGCACACGCCATGGTGGAGATCGCTGTCCCATCGGTGACTTCGCCTGTATGGCCCACATATCCGTCGACCAAGTTTGGGCAGCGGTAGAAGCGGTCGGCTGAGTTTGGCCCGGACTTGCCCTTGGCATAGAACACCGAATGCCAACAGCTGGGTTCATGCTTCAGAGATACCGACCATTTCACCGTCCCGCGCATAGCTTGGCTGGCAGACACGCCCATGCTTGAGGCCCTCACCGCGTGGCTGAGTACCGCCGCAAAGACTGAAGATACGGTTCAGGCCGCTGCCGCAGCAGCTGAAGCGCTGGCTGGCGACCCCTGGGAAATCGTCAAACAAGCAGGACGGCTTGCACGGTGTCAGATGGTCACAGCCAAGCAAGATCTCGGTCTCACCAGCATGCTCATAGTTCGCCCGGTGGAGCACCCAGCCACCATTGCAGTCGTTCCAGCAGGTGCCCCCTACCCGACCCACGATCGCACTGGACGAAGAAAACGAGGCGCCTACGACACACCGATTCAGATGGCCCGCTCAACCGTTTCCGAGGCCCTCAGAGCCAACACCCACAACCCGCGTGTGGCCATCGATCCAGCCTGTGGAACCGGCGCCTTCTTGGTCGCCCTCGCCGAGCAGGTTCAGTGCCGAATCGTAGGAATTGAGCTTGATCCGGTCGCGGCGGCCGTAGCCAGAGTCGCGGTTCCCCGAGCAGAAGTACTCATCAGCGATGGGTTCACCACCGAATACGAAGCGGACATCTTGGTTGGAAACCCGCCCTTTGTGCCACCGGAGCGCCAGGACAAGTCGCAGCGAGCGCACTTGAAGTCCACCATGCCCTGGTTGAAAGGACGCTTCGATTTGTCGGTCCCCTTCGCTGCTGTGGCTGTGGACCGAGTCCGAAAAGGCGGAGGCATTGCCCTGATTCTTCCAGCATCCTTGATG
>CAWVVG010000211.1:0-6580 GCA_963932775.1 uncultured bacterium | reverse complement strand
GTATGAAGGTGAAGTACTCGAGGCCGATCGACGCTTAAACACGGTACTGTCTGCCTGGACCGCCACTCACAAGAGTGGAATCGTCGCTGTGACCTCAGATCACGGTGAGGCCTTCGGTGAGCAAGGGCTCGTCGACCACCGCAGCTCCGTCTATGGCGCGGTCACCTGGATCCCCATGATCATCTCCGCCCCGGGAACCCTGACCGGTGGCACAACCGTCACAACGCCCGTTCAACTCGGAGACCTCGGAGACACCGTCTTGGCCCTGGCCAAGCTCCCAGGAACGCACCCCCGCTCTCTGCTGCCGGTGATCGCTGGGGCACCCAGAAAGGGGCCGATTCAGTCCATGGCCTGGGCCGACCCCTACCGGGCATCCGCGGTCGGCGGTCGATTCAAAGAAGACTGGATGCTCTACCGAGTGGGCAACGAAGCACTGGTGTACAGCTCGTCAGGCATCACAGAGCTGTATGACACAGCAACGGACAGGCTGATGCTTCGCGACCTAGCAGCGAACCGGCCCGAACGGATGAAGGCGCTCTTAAAGGAGGCCACCGAGGCCTTCCCTCGGGTCTCCACCACAGTCCGAGAGCCCCTGACAAAAGAAGTCGAGCAGCGGCTAAGAGATCTTGGGTACTTGGAATAGTATAGGTTTGAACTTTATTATTCCACACATAACCACACCACCCAAGTCACGGATGCCCAATGCTATTGTTGGGAAACGGAAAGGCCTCCTTCATGCGAAATGCGACCACCAGCCCAGATACAAAGGTCAGTCCAGCGATGCTCAAAGCAGCGGTCGGCAGTCCAAAACGGTCGGCCATCAAGCCTGCGATCACCGCGCCAACGGCGTATCCCATGTCGCGCCATAGCCGGTAAACCCCCACCGCAGAGGCCCGCCAACTCGGGTGAGCCACATCACTGATGGCTGCTAGTAGGGTCGGGTAGACCAAGGCCGTTCCACCACCCAGCAAGGCTGACCCAACCGCAAACCAGTTGAAGCCATCATTGAGGGCAATCACTGTGATGCCCAACGCCTGAACCCACATCCCCACAACGATCATATCCTTGCGGCCCACCCGGTCCGACAAAGCCCCTGTACCCAACTGACCCAAGCCCCATACCGCAGGATAGATGGCCGCGAGAATTGCGATCTGTTTGAGGCCCATTCCCGCTGCGGCAAACAACAAGGGGAACAGTCCCCATGCCATGCCATCGTTGAGATTGTTCACGAGCCCAGCCTGGCTAACTGAGGAGAGATTGCCATCGCTAAAGCTGGTGCGGATGAAGACATCCCGCTGGGAGACGGGTTCGGATTCGGATGCCGGTGTCTGGGCCGACTCGAGCTTCGCGTGACCGAGGGTCTCCTTGACGAGAAACACGGATAGCCCAAGGCCAAGGACAACATAGACGACTCCCAGCATAAAGGGCATGGGCCGAAGTCCGGCCTGGGACGCTATCCAGCCGGTTGCAAGGGCGGACAGTGCGACGGCAAAGTACCCAGCAAACTCGTTCAGCCCCATGGCTAGGCCCCGGTTCTTCGGGCCGGCCAGGTCGATCTTCATGATCACGGTCGCCGACCAGGTCAGCCCTTGGCTCACTCCCAGCAATACATTGGCCCCCAAAATCCACGACCAGGATGGCGCAACCATCAACAAAAACGGGACCGGCGCCGCCACCAGCCAGCCGGCTACCAACACCCCCTTGCGACCCCATCGGTCCGAGAAGCGGCCGGCGAAGTAGTTGGTCACCGCCTTGGTGATGCCAAAGACCACGATGAAGGAGAGGATTGCAGAATGCGCTGTGAGGTGAAATTCATCCTCGGCCAGAGCCGGCAGAATACTCCGTTCCATTCCCACCATGGCACCGACAAACGCATTCACAAGCACAAGCAAGCCGAACTGGCCCCGGTTCTCTCGCAGTCCGAGTCGAATCGCCGGTGTGGGTTGGTCTTGTTCGAAGGTCATGGTCCTGTTCTCTGTTTGTGTGTCTGCAGCTCGGCCCGCGTTGGGGCTCAGACTTTTCCCACCGCACGAGTCTGTGGGGAATCGGTGAGGTGGGGACCGCCCGCTGCGAGGTCCATCGCGTCCTGAACCCCATTCACCATCTGGTGTTCCAACAAAACATCGGGACGGTCCAGCAGTTCCAGGGCATCTCGAACCGGACCGCGCAGGGTGCACAACCACAGCATGACTCCCCGACCACCAAGGTCAGCCGCCAAGTCCCCAAGGGCGGCCGCGCCAGAGCCATCCACGCTCCCGATGGCAGCAGCATCCAAGACCACCGCTGTCACTGGAGCCCGACTCTCTTTTATTAGCGCATTGATCGTGTCTTCAAAGAACACAGTATTGGCAAAAAACAGGGGCCCATCTATGCGGATCGCGATGACACCATCCACAGTCTCCGCGCCTGGAAAGCGCTCAACATTCCGATAGGTAGTGGTGCCAGGAAGGCGGCCAATAACCGCCACATGGGGCTTGGCGTTGGACACAACAAACCCAATCAAGCTGCTCGCAACTCCGGTGCCGATGCCCCACTCAATCCCAAAGGCGAGCGTTGCAAAAAATGTGATGGCCATCACCGCAAAGTCTGCCCTGGACACATGCCACAGGTGCTTGGCCTCGGCCACATCGACCAGACCAAACACCGCAGTCATGATGATGCCGGCCAGTACAGCCTTGGGCATGAAGAAGAACAGCGGCGTCAAGAACACCAGCGACAGAGCGACCACCACGGCTGTCACCAATGCAGCCACACCTGACTTGGCCCCCGCCTCCGCGTTCACAGCGGTACGAGAGAACCCCCCGGTCACCGGGTAGGCCTGAAACAATGCACCGCCAAGATTCGCCAAACCCAAAGCCCGAAGCTCCACATTCGCGTCCAGCACACCCTTGGTGCCCCGAGCGAAGGTCTTGGCCACAGCGATGCTCTCCATAAAGCCAACCAATGAGATGGCGAGAGCGGTAGGCAGGAGCGCGATAACGATTCCCATATTGGGGGTGGGAAGGGTAAATTTCGGCAGACCCGACGGCACCTCCCCCACGATCGCAACACCGGCCGTATTGAGATTGAAGTACCAGACGGCAACAGTACCCAAGCCGACCACCAGCAAGAAGCGTGGAAAGCGCGGTGCGATCCGCTTGAGGGCCAGCAGAGTCGCGATGGTCACCACAGCGAAGAACAGGGTCACCATGTGAATGTCGGACGCCTGCTCGATGGCCCTGCCGATGATGGTGTGAATGCGATGGCTCCGGGGAATTTCCAGCCCCAGCACGTGCTTGAACTGAGAGAAGCCGATGATGAGTGCAGCGGCCCAAGTGAAGCCTGCAATCACCGAGTGTGAGAGGTACTTGACCAAGAAGCCCAGCCTGGCGAGACCCATGCCGAACTGGAGGCCACCGACCAGGAGCATCAATATGCTGGCATAAGCCGCGTACAGAATGGGATCAGCACCGGCAAGAGGGGCCACACCACCGGCCACCAACAAGGACACCATCGCCACCGGCCCGACGGCAAGCAGCCGAGAGGAACCAAACAAAGCGTAGATCGCCGTAGGAAGGGTGGCTGCGTACAGACCGATGATGGGTTCCAGGCCCGCCAGCATCGCGTATGCCATCCCCTGGGGCACCAGCATGACCGCTGTGGTGAGCCCCGCCGCGAGATCACCCTTCAGAGACTCTTTATCGTATTGCTGCAGGTCCTCTATAAGGGGCGTTTCAATCCAGGCTGGCTTCCACATGGTCAGTACTTCTGGTCGGGAATTTGAGGGTTCAGCTTCTGAAAAACCCACATGCCGCCCAGCATGGCGATCACGAATACCCCCACCTCCAAGCCAAGCGTCGCTGCGGACACAATTCCTGGGCCTGGGCAAAAACCACCCAAGCCCCAGCCAGCCCCAAACAGCGCTGCACCACCAACCAGGCGCACATCCAACTCCACCCGTGTCGGCAACTGAAAGCGTTCGCCAAATACCGGTGATTTACGCTTTAGAATAAGCTTATACAACGCCATATGAACACCGATGGCGCCCACCATTACGAAGCCCAAGCTAGGGTCCCAGGTTCCTGAGAGATCGAGAAACCCAATGACCTTGTTGGCGTTGGTCATTCCCGACACACCGAGGCCCAGCGCAAACACAACGCCGGAAAAGAATACCGTCATCAAGTGCTTCACTGGACACCTCCTGTGAACAGCCCCATCAGGGTTGCCGTCAAAACTCCAGTGACCATAAAGGTCCCTGTCGCCACCAAAGAACGAACCGAAAAACGACTCAAACCACACACACCGTGACCGCTAGTGCAGCCACTCCCCAGGCGGGTTCCGACCCCAACCAACAGACCCGCGGCACCAATGGAAATCAACGATCGACCCGCTGGAATTTCAAATACACCGGGCCAGAATGCAGAGAGCATCAGACCACCAGCCAGCAAGCCACCCAGAAAAGCCAGGCGCCAGCGACTCTCGCCTGGGGGCGCTGAAAACAAGCCGCCCAAGATGCCGCTGATGCCAGCGATCCGACCCGAGAAAAAGAGGACAGCAGAGGCAGCAAGGCCGATTAGACCCCCGCCCACTATCGCCATTATGATGGATTCAATCATCGTACCGCTCCCGCCTGCGACGCAGACTTCATTTTGTTCCAGGCAATCATACCGCCGGAGAGATTGGTGACCTCCTCAAAACCCAGCTTCAGCAAGAGGTTGGCTGCAGCCACACTCCGGGCTCCGCTACGGCAGACCACCAGCACAGGCTCAGACTTGGTCCAGGAGGCTGCAGCAGACGGGACGGTCGCCAGTGGCACCAGCTCAGCGCCATCCATATGTCCCAGCTCCCCAACAAATTCCTCGGGCTGACGAACATCCATGATGCGGAAATGGTCGCCATCGTTCAGCATTTCAGGAATGATTTCCTGCATCACAGACGGAGTCCGCTTTTTAGGCTGGCCGCAGACGATATTGGCCGCCACCGCCTCTGCAATCTTCTTCGGAAGACCAAGCTTCAGCCCCTTCATAATGGCGACGTACTGCTCTTTGGTGGTCTTGGTGTTCAGCCGGGGGTTGTGGTCCTTCTCCTCGCCGACAGTGGTGGCTGAGTGCCCGCGATAATCGTGACCGGGGTACAGCAGCGTGTCATCGGGCAAGCTGAATATCTGGCCGTAAACCGAATCATAAAGATCCGCTGCGCTTCCTTGCTGAAGGTCCGTTCGGCCGGTGCCACGAACAAACAATGTGTCACCGGTGAACGCCATGGTCTGTCCTTGATTCTCGACCACAAAGGTCATGCAGCCATTGGTATGACCCGGTGTGCTGCGTGCCTCCAGTTCATGGGAACCAAAGAAGATGCGGTCTTCATGCACCAGGCTTCGGTCTGCGCACGCCACTTCCACCGCGGCACTCACCGCCGTCTGCGCACCCGTGGCCTCTCTTAGCGCACCCGATCCGGTGATGTGGTCCGCATGAATATGAGTGTCGAGTACGTACCGCAGCTTCAGACCGAGTTCGTTGATGAGCTTGAGATCCCGGTCCACATTGTCGATGACCGGATCGATAATCACAGCTTCTCGAGTGTCGATATCAGCGAGTAAATAGGTATATGTCGACGTTTCTTGGTCGAATAATTGTTTGAAGATCATGGTTCACTCCGTTTGATTGATCCGTCTGGTTTTGGTGACTGATCGCCTTCAAACGGTAAGAGCCAAAGGCTTTGAAAAGGGTTCAATATTCGGTCGAAAAAGATCCGATTGAATATCAGGACGACGCTTTTATCGCCGACCGGATGGCTTGTTGGACCTGTTCTTGTACACGCAGCGGCACCTCACTCGGAGCGGTGCTGCACGCATTGAGCGCTGTACGAAGCCCCAAACACTCTGCCGCACAATCTGGGCAATCGTTGACGTGCCCCTCCATAGCTGTGCAAATTTCCGAGGAAATCTCGCCCTCGAGGTGCTTTGAGAACAGCTCGCGGATGTTGGGACAGCCTGCCTTGGGGACGTAGGCCTGTGGAGACAGTGTGCTGCGCAGACCCACTCGGGCACGGTGCAGGCGACTCTTTACGGCGGAGCCACTAATGCCCACAACCTCGGAGACCTCTTTGGCCGTCAGGCCTTCTATGTCTCGGAGAATGAGAACTTCACGCAAGTCCGGGTCGAGCTTTTCGATCCCAGCTTGAATCTGTTTCCAGACCTCAGCCGTCTCTACCGCCTGCTCCGGGTCGGGTTGAGACGACTCAATGGAACCAGCCTCCCGGGCGCTCAGTTCATCGAAGGACTCCAATTGAGAAGGTGCGAATTTACCTTTTCTGCGTTTCTTGATGCAGAAGCTTCGTGCAATCGTGAAGATCCATGTGGAGAGAGACGATGATCCACGAAAGTCGCGGACAGAACGGGCGAGGCTCATCATCGAGTCTTGAAGCACGTCCTCCGCATCTTCGGTTTGGCGACACATCCTCATGCTGAAGCGGTACAGTTGGGGTTGGGCCGCTGCCAGCAGCGCCTCAAGAGCCTGCTCATCGCCCTCGCGGGCACGCTCCAACAGAGCCATTTCTGCCCCACTCATCGCCATGACCACTCCTTCGCTGATGGACCAGA
>CAWVVG010000210.1:0-6584 GCA_963932775.1 uncultured bacterium | reverse complement strand
AGTGTTGAAGCGTAGAATCGCCAGTGACCGCGCTGCGTTTCTCGCCGATGTTTCCCTTCAGGCAACGATGGCTTGGGGCACGGGTTCTGGGGCCGCCGCACACGGTGTGACGGGCGTGGTGGGTGGTAAAACCGGAACCACAGACAATGGGCGTGACGCCTGGTTTGTTGGGTACACGAACAAGATTGTTGTGGCTGTGTGGGTTGGTTTTGACAAGGGCAAGGACCTCGGCCTTACAGGAGCGCAGGCGGCCCTCCCCATATGGTCTCATTTTGTATCGAAATCCGGGAGAATGTCCGACATTCTGGTTCAACCACCTGAGTCGGTCATCTCGGCGCCTCTTTGCCTCGAGTCAGGTTTGTTGGCCTTGGCGGATTGCCCTGAAACCGAAGATGGCTGGTTCTCGGAAGGAACTGAAGTGGGAGAAGTTTGCGCGCTCCATGAGGGACCGCGCTTGCGTCCTGGGGCGATTCTTGAGGCCCTCAGGCAGCGTCTGCAGGGGGACAAGAGCACGTCAGTGGAGGGTGCCGGTGACATGGAGCCGCAGCCAAAGGGCCGGAAGTGGGGTTGGTTCGACCGTCGGAAGGACTGATCAGGAGCGTCGTCGGAAGCCGAGAAGTAGTCCACTCAACAAGAGCCAATCCATGTTCGGCCTGCCTTGAACTTGGCTACAGCCACCACCCTTGTACACGCCAGACTCGTCGAGTGTTGGGTTGCAACCATCGAAGCCCTCGGCGTTCGGGAATAAATCGGGGTCCAGGTCATCGCAGTCGCCGTCCACGACGTAGTTGTCCCCGTCTTGGTCGTCGTCCTTGGTGTCTGGAGAGCAGTCTTGGTCGATTCCGTCGTAGTAAATCTCTTCTTGCGTTGGGTTGATGGTTGGGTCGCCATCCTCACAGTCATCGCCGCCATGTACATCCGAGTCGTGTCCGTCCACATCCTGGTCAAAATCGGATCCGCCTGAGCAGTCTTCATCAACCCCGTTGTACCAGCGCTCTACTTCGCCTGGGTTCACAAATGGGTTTGAGTCGTCACAATCGTCGCCGCTGTCAATCTCCGAGGCTGCATCGTAGCCGTCGAAGTCTCGGTCATAGTCGGAGAGGCCGTCGCAGTCCGTGTCCACGCCGTCGTACCAGATTTCGGGAGCTCCGAGGAAAATACTTGGGTTGGAATCGTTGCAGTCATCGCCGCCGACCTCCACCGATAGTTGCCCATCGCCGTCTCGATCGTCGTCGTTGCCGTCGCAGTCTTGATCGATTCCGTCGTACCAAATTTCGGCTGCGGCAGGGTTGAGATCCGAATCTAAATCATCGCAGTCGGTACCCCCGGGAACCAAGTCGGAGTCGAAAGAGTCCAAGTCCTGATCCGCGTCGTTGCCGTCACAGTCCTGATCAATGCCGTCGTACCAAGTCTCGATGGCACCGGGTACGGCCAGCGGTTCGTTGTCATTACAGTCGCCATCAGAGATATCGAAACAGCTTAGGTCGCAGGCGGGATCTTCGGCTGCTCTCCCCTCAGTGTCTCTTTTCGGGCAACCATCGGAGTCAGCATCGTAGTCACAGCCTCCATTGCAGGCTTGGTCGATTCCGTCGTACCAGGTCTCCTCAAGAAGGGGGCTGATCAGTGCATCGGTGTCGTCGCAATCATCGCCACCGAATAGGTCGCTATCGGATCCATCACCATCTTGGTCGTAGTCAGACCCGCCAGAGCAGTCGGCGTCGATGCCGTCGTACCATGTCTCGATTGCGCCCGGAAAAACGGTGGCATCGGTGTCGTCGCAATCTGTTTCGGCCTCAATACATGTGACGCTCTCATCGGTGCCGAAGCCGTCGAAGTCGGTGTCTGTACAGTCGTCGCAGGCATCGCCAATACCGTCAGCGTCGCTGTCGAGCTGAGCCGGGTTGTATACGTCGGGGCAGTTATCCAACGAGTCGGGTACCTCGTCATCATCCTGGTCAAGCTCGATGACCGCCACGATGACCGACAGCCGAGAGTCCTCGTCCGAGTCTGAATACCCGATTGATATGTCTCCGGTACCACCGTATGGCACGCGGAACAGCTCATCGGAGAGGCGTGAGTTTGTGAAAGTTCCACCACTGGGTTCGAGGTCTGGGTCGTCTCCGCCTACGCCAATGAGAAAGTCGCCATCCGAATACCCGAAGGAGCCTTGTGTCAGAAGGCTGTTCCAGTCTTGGCCTCCACAGAAGCCGTCATATGAGGGGCCGTCATCCCGACCGCCGACATTCGTGCTGATAATCAAACCATCCACGATGGCGGTATTGGTTTGGTCGTTGGAGCATTCGTTGGATATGCCGTAGGAGATGATGGCCTCATCGATGGCCGCGCCTTCGGGGAGGCCTGTTAGAACCGACGCGCCATCCGCGACACTATCCGTGGCGATGACGATGTGGCGGTTCCCGGCCAGAGAGAAGTCTTCGTAGATGACTGCCAGTGTGGCCCCATGCAGGCCTTCACCAAAGTGAAATCCAGACTCTACGTCGCCCTCTTCCTCGTAGGTGACAATTCCGCTTCCAGTGAGCCCAAATGTTGATGGATCGAGCGAGTACACTTCGGCTTCGTCCGATGCGGTGACGAGGGTCGCGAAGGAGAGTCCAAACCCATTTACCCGTACACCGTCACCGCTGGTGGTTTCAAAACCTTCAAACTTGGCGTGAAGGATCAGAAAGGCATCGGTGACCACAGCACTGCTTGGTACTTGAATATCGAACTCAGCACCACCAACCAGTGTGCTTCCAGTAGCATCATCCGCATTCACGCCGGCGGCATCGACCGCAACTCCACCTCGGACATCCCCTTGGAAAAGAATCTCAGTTGCAAAAGCGGGCTGACCAAGAATGAGGAAAGGTAGTAGTTTCATCGGCTTTACTGAATCTCCAGAAGTTCAATGTCGAATACCAGCATACCCGATGGGCGCCCTTGTCTACCCTTGTACGCCAGATCTTCTGGGATCCAGAATCGAGTTTTCTCGCCGCTTACCATCAATTGTACGCCCTCAGTCCAGCCAGCGATTACGCCGTTGAGTCCGAAAGAGGCAGGCCGACCGCGCTTGTATGAGGAATCAAATGTGGTTCCGTCTGTTTGCCAGCCGACGTAATGCACCTGTACCTTGCTCGATGCACTGGGGTGATCCGCACCTGTGCCTGCCTTGATTACCTTGTACGCCAGGCCCGATGCGGTGCGTTTGGCGTCAGATGGTGGGGAGGCTACATCTTCGGGTGCAGGAAAACGCTCCGAGATTGACGGCACGATTGAGACCAATTCAATGTCAAAGACGAGCATCCCAGACGGTGCACCTGGGCGGCCTTTGTAGGCCAATGCTTCCGGAATCCAGAATCGCGCCTTTTCACCCTCAACCATCAACTGCACACCTTCGGTCCAGCCTGAGATGACCTTATTGAGGGGGAAGTTGATGGTCTTCCCACGCTTTACCGAGCTATCGAACATGGTGCCGTCGGTCTGCCACCCCGTGTAATGGACCTCAACTTCCGTGGTGCTGGTGGGGTGGCGTGTGCCTGTTCCCGCCTTCAGAACCTTGTAGGCAAGCCCTGTGGCGGTCAGGGTGGCATCGTCGGGAGGGGCCCCAACGTCGGCGGGTGCTTTTAGGGTCACGGGATTTTCCTTGGCAGGTGTTTCGGCTACGGGTTTTTCGGGGGTTGTGGACTCCGTGTTTTGGGTTCCACAAGCGGCGAGCAGGAGCAAAAGGTGTGTGATACGCATGTCTCTCGCCTAACGCACTCATCGAAGGGCGTCTTGGGGGGATTCGTGGGTGATCGAGACCGACTGAAGTCGCTGACTCAAAGAATTGATGGACAGAGTTACCCGGCGTATCGCCAGATCAAGGGCTGCTGGGATCTGAAGGACTTCTCGCTCTTTGTCGACCACGTTCAGGGGGATCCATTTGCAGCCCCCAGCAGAATTCGTCTCAGGGTGAAGGGAGCCGTACCGGTTGAGGTCATCCAATGTGCAGACGGCCGTGTGGCAGCGGAAGACTGGCTGCTGCGTCGCTTTGTCCGGGTCTTGGGCGGCCAACGTCGAGGCAGTGGACGAAGCGGGGAGCTGAACTGCCTGCGGCCGGGCCCTGAGATTGAAGAGCGCACCGCCATTCGAATCTTTCCCGATGGAATGGTGGAGGCTCGGATTCGAGCTGGGCTGCCTGCCCGCGGGCGGCGAATAGTCGGTAAGGAAGCGTGGCTTTTGATCGATGAAGACCTCCGGCAGGCATCGCTTTCCTTGACTGAGTCAGCGGGTTTGTTGGAGCACGTGGAGTCTGTGCGGACCCAGCGTGCGCTGCGGCGGGCGCTAAAAGAGCGGGGTTTGGTTTCCTTTGTTGCCGATGGTTCCGTACTGCCCAGGGCCAGTGGAGTCTCTGCGCTTCCCCTCCCTGGGGCTGTACCATTCCAATCGCCAGATAGCCTGCGGGTGAGCATTGATGTGAATGGGGAGGGTGTGGTTGGTATGGGTGTACCCGAGGGGGTGACCGTGATTGTCGGCGGTGGATTCCACGGAAAATCGACCCTATTGAATGCCCTGCAGCGTGGGCATCTGGACCATGTGCCCGGAGATGGGCGAGAGCGTGTGGTCAGCGTGTCGGACACCGTGAAGATCCGCGCTGAGGACGGACGGCGGGTGTGTGATGTGGACATCTCACCGTTTCTACAAGGACTTCCTCAAGGAAGGTCCACCCGCCCATTTAGGACCGACGACGCTTCAGGCTCCACTTCACAGGCTGCGGCAATCGTCGAAGCGATAGAGGCAGGCGCAACGGTTCTCTTGGTTGATGAAGACACTTCGGCCACAAATCTATTGGTGTGCGACCCGCGGATGCGACAACTCATCGACGCTTCAGCGGAACCCATCACCCCCTATGTGGCGCGGGTTCGGCAACTCTTCGGGGAGCTGGGTGTGTCCACAGTGATCGTGGTCGGCGGGGTGGCTGACTACCTCGGAGTGGCGGATACCGTCGTCGGCATGATCAATTTTGAGCCCCATGACCTGACGACCAAGGCGCGGGCGGTGGTCCCAGCCCCAGAGGAGACGCCAGGACCGTTGATGATTTCATTGAAACGGCGGCCTCTATCGGATGGTCTGGCTCCTGGAAAGATGAAGGCCAGGGACCACAGACGGATTCAGTACGGCGACTATGACGTAGACTTGGTCGGCGTGGAGACCATCTTGAGCTCGGACCATGCATGGTCCGTTGCCCATGGCTTGGCTGCAATTCACCGCATTGCCGATGGCGACACAACATTGTCTAGTTTGCTCGATCGAATCGAGCGTAGGTTGGATGAAGATGGGCCCGATTTTTTGTCGGAACGGACGGTAGGGGACCTCATTCGGCCCCGTCGGCATGAGCTTGCGGCCGCCCTCAACCGCCATCGTGGGCTTCGGGTCGCCCCGGCGGACAAAAACTGACCGAAATCCACCTTGAATCTTCTCTCTAAAGGTGTTCCTTTCTATGCATGACTCACATGTCAAATGGAAAGGCCGTGCTGGTGCGATCCTTGGATGCAATGGAAACGGCCGTACTCGATGGTCTGGGCCCATTCACGCCGGGTGCTGACCCCACCCGTATCGTCGTGCCATCTGAGGCCCTGCGTCGGCACTGGGTGAGGCGAATTGCCCGGCACCGAGGAGCTGTTCTGGGTGTGGAGGTGTGCACCCATAAGCAACTCATTGGCCAGATACTTACGGCTGGAGGCTTGGCTGTGCGCCCTCGAGATGCCTGGCTTGACCAACTCGCACGGCAATACGCTGGCGAGGAGCCGGTGCTTGCGTCGGCCCTCGGCTCCCTCGAGGACGGCTATGGCTTGGTTGCGAGAGTAGTCGCGGAGCTCTTGGACGCGGGCTTTACCCACGAACATGCATCCGGAATTTTATCATCCGTTCAAGCTTGGCCAAGTCGCCCAAACGTACAGGTTGCAGCTGGAGTTGCACCCCGCGTGATGGCGCTGATTCGGGTTGCTGCTTTGGTAGCACAAGAAGCGCAATCGCTCGGTGCGGCATCAACCTCGATATCGATCAGTCTGGCAGTGAAGTGCCTTGAGGAGCAGGGGGCCCGTGCATTGGGCTCTTCAGCAATGCGATTGGTGGGATTTGCGGATGCAACCGGAAAGGTGGCGGACCTGGTCGATGCGCTGCGGGTTCATCTCGATGCGATTGTATTTCTGGAAGTTCCGCCCGACCCAAGCCACCCGGATGCCCCGGACCCGGGCGCCGCCTTTGCTGAACCGTTTCGGAGCCGCTTCGATGCCCACACCAACGGGTTCATCGGAGACTACGGCCGCTCGCCAGAGCTGAGCCTGGTCGAGAGTGGTGACGTTTATGAGGAAACAGCGCACGTTGCCGAGGCTGTGAGCCAGGAAATTGATTCCGGTACTTTAGCGGAAGACATCGCAGTAATTGTCCGCAATCTAGATGGATGGGACGGGGCGATTCGGGAGGCATTCATCGGTCGGGGCGTACCCTTCTCTGGGGTGGGAGCCACCCGTGCCGGTGCGGGAGAATTTCGGAGAATCCGTGCTGCAGCGGAGGTGGTTCGACTGGGGCCTGAGGTGGGTCTCGGA
>CAWVVG010000209.1:0-6616 GCA_963932775.1 uncultured bacterium | reverse complement strand
GTGACCGAGTCTTCGACGCACAACTGGTTGGCGTCGCCGTGGAGCATCACTCCGGGCCCGCCTCCGAGGTCGCCACCGACCACGTGGAGTTGATCGCCATCGGACCATGCACTCAGCAGAACCCCTCCAGCGATATTGTCGCTCACCAGGGTCCAAGGGTCTTCAGGTCCTCCGTTGAGTTGGTCTGTGTCTCCCCCGGACTTGGTCGAGTGATCGTCTTTGGCCGCACATGCCGCCAGTACGACCAAGCAGAGCCCTGCTATTCGCATGATTCCACCTTGGGTTGTTCCATGGCTGGCCCATGCCGTCCAATGGTGGCGAAGTTCGATCCGGATGACATGAAGTTGCCACCCATGAACAACATCTCATCGCTGCTGTGGGGCCACACTGCATGAAAGTGGTGGCTCGTTACAGGCCAGTCAGGGGCATTGATCTCCCCGTCTTGAATGCGTGCGGTCGTCCCGAAGTTTCCCGCCACCCAGAGGTCTTCTCCGGTGTCCGTCCAGATGCCGTTTAGGGGCTGGCCGAGTCCGGCGCTGCTGAGTTCCGTCCATGTGCTTCCATCGTGTTGCATGATGAGAGAGGAGGCGACTCCTCCCACGGCGGTGACCACCGAGCCATCTCCGCGCACTGTGAGAAGCCGGCCTGCATCGCCGAGGTCTTCGAGCGTTCCATTCTCAGAGAGTCGGTAGGACACATTCTGGCCCACGATCCATTCGTTCCAAACCTTGAAAACGACGCCCGGCAAATCGGTGGCGATGGCGGACCAGTCTCCATCTTGGTGTCTCCAGATCTCGCCCATGCTGGTCCCGATGGTTCCACCCACCGCTGTGACGGTATCGGCGGTGACCCATGCCCCATAGAAGGTGGCATCCGATGGGATGTCCATTTGAGTGCGGACACCATCTTCCTCGAGCAGCACCGTTCCTGCTTCTCCGACGGCTACCCACCGGCCATCTCGGTCTCCATGAATCCACCACAGTGCTCGCTCGGTGATGTCAGCCTCGATGCACAAGTCGCTGCCATCGTATGCGACCCGAAGACCCGACCCACCGTGCATATCGCCACCGACCATGTGGGTAATGTCCCCGCTGGTCCAGGCGCTCAGCAGGGAGCCCGAACCGAGTTCATCGGCCAGAAGGCCCCACCCGCCAGGGATGTCAGGGCTGGAGGTATCATCGCTTGGGTCCGGTGTTGAGCTTGCTGAATCGGCAGTACTGGTGTCTGTTTTTTTACTGGTGCAGGCGCAGGTGAGGGCCCAGAGGAGAGTCCATTTCGTCATCGGTCGGTCTCCGTTGTCAAGATCACACCGATGGCTCGGTCGCGGACTTCCGGTGCGAGGGGGCCTGTGCCGCTGTGGACCCAGTCGGTGATGGGCTGGCCATCCTCATCGAGGAACTTTAGTGCGTCCACAGGATCGCCGTGGGGGTTGTCCAGCATGAATTCTCCAGTCCCAAAGCCATATACTCCTTTTACCCTGCTGAGTTCTTCAGGGGTGTCTTCGGTGCGGTGGCAGGTGTCACAGGTCCGGGGTTTTTTGCTGCTGGTGTGTTGAAAGAACGGTGCGAACCCGATGTTTGGCGTGCCATAGCTGGACTCGCGGAAGGCCCCGAGTTCTTTGGGCTCTCCGCCGGTGTCGGGAACCACCAGGCCTCCCAAGAGCAGGTCACCGGCGAAATCGATGAGTGACATCTGCACCTGCTGGCTTGGAATGGTCGCCTGAGCTCGACCGTCCGGTGCCTGGGCAAGAAGCATGTGGTCCAGGCTCCATGTGTCACGAGAGCCGCGGGTCAGTCCGACCGTCTTGTGGCCGGTTTGGTAGTCCACTTGCTCGAGTCGGGTGTCCACACTCACATGGCATCCGAGGCAGAATTGCTGGTGGTTGTTGTGGCAGGTATCGCAGGTCAGTGAGTCGGTGTGGGACCAATCATTGTCATCGGGGCCCATCGCTCGCTGCATTTCGTCCGATGCGTCACCGGATGCAAGAATGTCTGCGGGCTGGGGCACATCATGTTCTTTGCCTTCCATCCGTGAAATCAAGATGACATTTCCATCCCCGCCCGTGGTCAGCTGCGGGAGCTTTCGGCCAGTCGAGGTGTAGTAGGCGCCATCCGCCGCTGGCAAGATGCGCTGGCGTGGGGTTCCGTGGCAGTCTTCACACTGAATGTCGACCTGGTGTTTTTCTGTGGAGTAGATGCGCCCATTGCCGTGGACATCGGTGCCCACGTGGCAGTCGGCGCACTCGAGTCCGGCGGCGTAGTGAAGGTCGGGTGGGGTCTCGTCGACATCGTTGGTCGTGTCTTCATCGAGGATGTAGTAGCCAGCGGTGTGGCCATAGGCGCTCTCGGCCCAGACCTCAGCGTTCTCTGGGATTTCGGCGAACCCACCTTCTCGGATGCCCCGGAACAGCAGTCCGATTCGGCCCCCCTGAAAGTGACATGTCGCGCACTGCTCAGTGGGGATCGCGGTCGTGATCTCATGTTTGGCCGGGTACACCGGAACCGAGTTCGAGATCGCTTCATCCTCTCCCTCGTAGACGCCGTTCTTGTTGTAGACCATGTGGCAGGATGTGCATCCGGTCGATCGGTAGGCGTGTGGGCTGTCGTTGCGGGGGTAGCCAGCCGCATGACAGGTGTTGCAGGACTTGCTCAGGTAGTGGTCATAGGCCAGTTCCTCAATCTCGCTGAAGACCCCGCCCTCGAGTATCGATAGGACTTCCGCCTCATCGGATGGTCGCAGAGGCTCAAGGGCGGCGACCGTTCCGGGTTCATCGGGGTCATAGTGGGGATCTGTGGCCGAGATGGAACCGAATACTGCAGACCGACCTTGAAACCCAGCCAACATTCGGGTGGGCATATAGTGGCCCGCGTTGGTGGTCATGACGGAGTTCTTTACGTTGCCCACATAGTCGATATGGCCAGAGTGACAGAGCCCACAGCTTTCTTCAGCCACCCGTACGTCGCCTGGGTTGATGAAGCGCAGATAGGCCGGCTCGATGCGGTCCAGTTGGTCTGGAGCCATATCCTTGATGTAGCCATGGGGAGCACCCGGCAGGCCTTCACCGCGAATCTCGCTCCAGTCCGGTGGTACAGACACATGGGCTTCATCTTGTTCGGTGGCTTTCGGGTCTCCACCGTGACAGACCACGCATGCATCGGGCTCTACTCCGCCCTTGGGGTGAATGGACTCCACACCATCATGGCAGCTTAGGCACTGCTCTCCAGTCAACGCCAGAGGTTTGGGCGGAGTGGGCTCACAGCCGATTGCCGTGACGGCCAAGAGGAGCCATCGGATCATCCACCGACCTCAATCCGCGTCGTCACTCGCCCTTGTGACATCTCACCATCTGCATCTGTGATTTCGACCACGAGGACCGCCTCTTGACCATTGAGGGCCAAGAGGTCGTCGTTGGTCGCGAAAAGCTCGGAATCAAACCCCACGACAACCCCCCACAACAATCCCGTTCCATCTTCTTGGCAGTACAGCTGCACGCCTTCGTTTAGAAATTGTCCAGACTGTACGCCATCGACCTCTGTGATCAAGTTGACGTCCACAATATCATTGGCCTTAAGCCCGGTAGTCTGGGCGCGTATTGAGACGCCAAAGCCTCCCTGCGGGGCCACGTCGAGTCCGACTGAGTCACCGTCCTCGAGGGGGTAAAAGTCTGCCCCCGCGCCGGTACCGATGATGACACTCGGACTGCCTGTGCCGTCGCAACTGGGTCCGGTGGTTTGGGTGTCATCTTCGCCGATGTTTTTGCTCGAGGGACATCCCCAAGTGAAAACCGTCATGGAAATAAGTAAGATCTTCTGCACAGTGGTCCCTTAAACAAAATGCCCCGGCCCCTTTGGGGGGGCAGGGGCATTGTAGCCTGCATTGTCCTTACTCGGTGACGTTGGCTGTTCCAGTCGCGGTGTGAACGACTGGCACCATCGAATAGGGTTCCACATCATCAGCGATGAGGGTCAACTCTGGATCGGTGCCTGCGTCGACAGCGATTTGGTAGGAGGCTTCTTCTGCGTCGCAGCTGTGGCCAGCTACGATGACGTTGTGAATTCCATCCGCATCGGCGATGTACTCTGCACCCGGGCATCGCTCCCCGTCGGTATCACCAGCGCTGCAGATCATGCTGTCATCGGCTTCAAGCACCACACAGGTGTCGGTGTCAGTGATCATGAAGTATGCATCGAATGCCGTCGCATCGTCCAAGTTGTCGACGGTAAGCAAGATGCTCTCACCAGCCACAAGGTTGACGGTCCATACATCGACCAAGTCGCTTGAGAATCCATCGACCTCTCCCCAATCGTCATCATCCCAGCCGCCGGTGTCGGTGGCGGATCCCTCGCCTCCCTCGTCGCCGGGCGGTTCCTCGTCGCCCCAGTCGCCGTCGTCAGAGTCGTCGGCAGAGTCGTCGTCAGAGTCGTCCTCACCGATTGGCACACCGTAGTCCCCGTAGTCCCCGTAGTAGTCGTACGAATAGGCGGTACAAGGCAGAGTCTCCGCTGCAACGAAGCCTGTTGCGGGCGCGGCGATGACTTCGTACCCTTCATCGTAGCTCCCGTAGTAGTCTGGTTCAGTCATGCCATAGCCACCGCAGTATGGGTCGGCATAGGCGCTCTCGATGGTCCAAGTACTGTATGTGGACGTCCAGCTGAGAACGCCATCCATGAATGTGGCTGATCCCGATGGGAGGCTGTATTCGTCGCTGTCGCCGTAGTCGTATCCGTACTCTTCCATGCCCTCTTCGGTCAGATCAAACGCAAGGGGGAACCACGCTACGTATTCACCGTAGCCGTAGCCGTAGCCGTAGCCGTAGCCGTAGCCATCTTCAGGGATTGAGCCTTCATCGCTGTCACCGTAGCCGTACTCGGTGGTCGGTCCCTCTACGGGGTCGGTTTCATCGTAGTATCCGCCGTCGGAGTATCCGCCATCAACATACCCGCCGCCATAATCGACCATGTAGCCAGCCATGAGCACATTTGTTGCGTATCCGTCCAGTGAGGGAGTGAATCCCAGCAGAATCTCAGAGTGCCAGGACGACGTTGGTGTCAGCGCCAGCGCCCAGTGAGGGTCGCAGTCTTCGCCGCTTCGATCCTCGGAGATTTCGCTTGCGATGGTGAAAGCAAACGAACAGTCCATGCAGTCGCCGGTGTACGGCGTTCCGGTGAACTCGACTGAGAAGTCGCACTGCGTCGTGTCGCCGGAGTGGGTGCTGGTGTACTCGATGGAGCCGGCGATTGAGGCGTCGGCGTCGGCATCGGCATCGGCATCGGCGTCGGCATCGGCGTCGGCATCGGCGTCGGCTTCTCCCGTATCGTCGGCATCGGCGTCGGCGTCTGCATCGGCGTCGGCGTCTGCATCGGCGTCGGCGTCTGCATCGCCGTCTGCATCGGCATCGGCGTCTGCATCGGCATCGGCATCGGCGTCTGCATCCATATCAACGGATACGCTGGTATCGGTTTCCTTGGAGTCATCGCATGCGGACGATAGGGATAAGGCCAACAAAATAAGGGTCTTTTGGGTCATTTAGGACTCCTCCGTGCGCCAGGACTATATCTTAAAAAAAGGTCGTTAGTGAACGCTCATGTGTTCAAGGGGTGTAATTTTCTTCACAACCGTGGGGCCAAACACCTTGTTGGTGAGAAGGTAGGTGGCCAAGCGTTCCGCCAGTATTCCGTGTGCCACCTCATTGGGGTGGTGGTCGATGGGGTGCACCCACAAGGATGAAGCGGGGTGGGCTCGAAGCGGTTCGAGAAGGTCCAAGCAGTGAAGCTTGTGGGTTTCGCAGATCTCAGACATGACCGTATGGATGGTCTCAAAGGGGTAGGTGTCGAAGCTATAAAACAGTGGCATAACAGCGATGACGAGCTGTCCACCGTCCGCTTTCACCTCCTGATTTAACGCCACCAACTGCTGGGTCTTCAGCGCACGATTGGGGCCCTCAAAGCTTTTCAGATAGGCGTCGGTTGTACGTTGGGACAAGTCCCATTGCGCCTTGATGTGCGCAAAGAACTTCCAGGTAGCACTCAGGGTGGCCATCAGGGTTTCGTTGGGGGAAACATCGTTTGCCGTGGCGCTTTCCAGGCCGAAGTCGTCGAGCACAAAGGTGTAGAGCACCACATCGAACGATTCACTACCGGAAGTCTCGAGTGCATAACGGTCGACGATCTCGTCCAGGTCGTAGCCTCGAACCGCCACATTTCGGGTCCTTGCGAAGATACCCGCGTCATCGAGACGCGCCGACAATTGTTCGTAGGCGGTGTCTTGGAACCGGACACCTTGCCCTTGCCCTTGGCTGTCACCAAGCCCAAGGATTCGGACGGGTGCATGGGGTCGCAGTGGGGTTCCAGTTCGGCCACCGGTACCCACATTGGTGTTCATGGGTACGCCATACACTGGACCGTCCGGACCTTCCCTCAGAACATCAAAATAATCTCGATGGTTGCTTGGATACTCGGCCACCCGGTTGTTGAACCCGCCGGACTGAGGCATCACAAAGCGGAAACCCACTTCAATCAGAGTGCATGTGACGAGCAACCCGATGCTCACAGACAGCACTTTTTCTCGTGGGCTGAGCGGCTCCCCCCGACGGTCATGATTTTGGCTCCAAGTGCAG
>CAWVVG010000208.1:0-6643 GCA_963932775.1 uncultured bacterium | reverse complement strand
CGATGGATGGCGGCGCAGTAAGGCGGGCGGCGTCGATGTTGTCCCCAACCAGCAATGGATGGGCACCGTCTCGACCATTGAGCGTGACCTCGATTGCATTGTTGCCGGGCTTCAGGAGGGACCCAATGACAACGGCCACTGGCCCTGGGCCGCCCGTGACGGTTGGCAGGTCGTACCCATTGACCTCCACCTCAGCGGTCCAGCGAAGCCCTTCCAGTTCCAGAATGCTGCCGTGACCAATCCAGGCCTCGGGCAGAGAAAATTGGGTGGACATTGTGACCTCGGATGCACCCGTAATGGGCTTTCCTGTCGAGTCGGTTTCCAAAACCCACGGCGTAGACGACCATGCTTGCTCTAAATCGAGAGTGAGCCTATGGTCGAGCGTCTCCAACACCGGTTCAGGTTTACCAACGGTACAACCCATCAACCCCACCCACATCACTGCAGCCAAAGGGGCCCACAGAGTTCTGCCCAGCGATGTCACCTTTTTAGCGATGCGAGTTCCAGTCATTGTACAGACTCCCTAAGCGGCCGAGTTTTGAAATCCCATCCGCCTGGTCTGCTTTTAGCGCGCGATAACAAATCTGCCGGCCTTCACTCGTTTCGTCACGCCAGCGCTCGGCATTACCGAGCTCGGACGAGGTCGGAATCGCCGTTCGCCAGTCAGCATGAGGCCCGACAAACGAAGCGGGTAGGCCCAATACCAACCCAAACCAAACCATCAGCAAAGCGCTGACAAGCCACGGCGTCCACCGGGCCTTAGCGTACTTGGTGGGTACCCTGTCCAAGATGCCACCGATGCCCATGCAAGACCCAACGCCCAGCAGCACTGGAGCGGCCACAAAGCCCACCGTAAGCCGCCGAATGGTGCCATCGACTTCGCCGTAAATCAGATACAAGAGATAGGGCAATAGCGTGACTGCGAGTCCAGCGGCCTCCACGGGACGACGACGAAGACCCACCAAAGTCACCCCCAACGACACCGCAAGTATTGGCAACCAAGGGTCTCGATGTGCCCGAAAATCGGTCACAGCATCGGAGTCGGGTACATGACTGAGTCGGGAATCCGCTTGTCTTCGAAGATCATTCAAGCAGCTCCAGGTTTCGAGAAGTCGCCAAGGGTTTGGGTTGCCCCAACCAAAGCCATCGCCCCCATCAACCTTGCAAGCCTCCACCTCCGCTACAGCCACCCCGGTTGAGCGGGCTGGATTCTCCAAGGTCTGCACATAGCGAAACACTTCCGACTCTAAAGAATTTCGATGAACACTGGGGTAGGCATATTGGCCGCCATGCCAGGCGACTGAAATCAACCCAACAACCACAGCCAAGCGCATCAGTATCGCCATCGGACGCATCGGAAAGAGTGCGGCCAAGAGCGATATTCCTAGCGCACCCACCACAAAAAACAGGCTCTGGATATGCAACAGCGCGGCTATGCATGGAATCACCGTACCCAGTACAAGCGAGGGCATGTCTCGACGCCGCAAGACCAATGCCGTCGAGAAGCCGCACAGGGCAATGGCGGCCGTCATCTGCGGGTAGAATGTCAGGTGTCTGGACACCACTACCAACGGCGCAAAGCTGGCCACTGAAATTGCAGCCGCAACACCCGCAACTCTTCCGGCAAGTACCCAGGCCCAAAGGGCAATGGCAACCACCATGACCACCGTTGAAATCAATGCTGTGACACCCAAGCCATCGACAATGCCCAACTTAGACGCCAACAAACCAGGCAGCTGTGCTGCGAGCCAAGAACGCCTGTGGGTGCGGGGGCCATCAAAACCCATCCGTACCGAATCGGCAGCCTCACAATAGTGAGCAAAGTCACTCTGGACATACACCCCAGAGGAAATGGCTGGATCGGCTAAAACAAAAGACATTGCGGCGGTGACCACAATTCCCAATAGCAGCACCCCGACAATTTTGATTCCGGCACTTCGACCCATTTCAAAAGGCTACAACAACGAGACAAATGTTGTTGCTAAGTCACCTTCAGGATGCCCAAGGTGACCGGCCACCATGAGTGGGTCAATCACACACTGTGAGCGAAGAAGACAAGGCGCCCAGAGACAATGTTCTGCCGACACAGGGCTGAACAAATCGCAGGTCGATACCGCGGGTCATGGCCACGACCTCCAGCCCGCGCTCCTGGAGGAATAGAACCGGACTGTTCAACTTCGCCCGACACACCGGACCGGTACAAGCACCCTCCAACTCGTCGAGCCAGTCAGCGAGCTCGGTGCTGGTCATTGGAGCGGGTACACGCCCCACCCCAAATGGAAGCAGCGGATATTCCACAGAAACCCTATTCGTGGCCCAGGTGTACCGCAGCGGATCGGCTCGAGCCGGCACAAATGTGGCCCCTGAACTCAAGGTCACGACCATACCAATTACTGCAGCACTTAAAGCCCATTGCTTGCTCCGTGACAGCGCCACCCAAGGCATCACAATCGCTCCCGCCAACAGAGGCACCACGGGTAGAAAGTACCGTCCATTGAAGGGTAAAAACACAACGGTAAGGACTCCACCGACCGTAGCACCCAGCACCCGTGCGGCGGGAAATAGACTCGCTTTCCTTACCCACAGCGCCACACCAAAACCAAAAACCAATAGCAGTTCTCCGGCCGGCACCATCATTCTCAGCGTCTCAATCCCATCGGAAACGTCCGAAGACGACCTTCCAACTTCCAAGCTGGCCACCAATGTCTCGTGACTCAGCCGGTCGAGAAGGAAGTGGAAATGGCTGGCATACCAAGGCCCAGCCATCATAACGATGGCGGTGACCGAGGCGACACACCGTTCGATGGGCGAGCGTTTAGCGCCAAACGCAGCCCAAGTGGCCACCAGCAACCCAAATACCATGACCATCAAATGAACCAAACCATTCAGGTTGTCTGCCCGCCAGTCAGTGGAGGGATTGAGACGGCTCGCCACAAATATGGACGCGACGCTCACTCCGAGCAGGCCCAACAGCCGGAACGCATACCCCACGCGGACTTGACTCACTGTGGAGGAAGCTATGATGGCGCGGTAGCAAAAAAATAGCCCGGGCACGGTCAACCAGACGAGCGCCGTCCATTTTACCAACAGCGATGCTGCGGACCACAGTACGAAGCCAAAAGTATGGCCCGGCCGTCTAAATCCATCGGAGGCCTCACCAAAAAGCAGGGCAATGCCCACCACTGAAACCAAAGCCACGTCGATAAAACAACGCTGACCGTAGGCCAAAATTAGCGGCGAAAAACAAGCGATCGCTACATAGGCCGCTGCTGCAGGTCGCCCCCACAAGGTCCGCCCAATCGTGACACCGATGCCAGCATGGAGGGCGGAAAGAGCAACTTGTGCCAATCGAGCGTGCTCTATCGAGCGTTCACCGCTCAAGAAAAGCTGGGAGAAACAATACTGAACGTTTGGGTAGGCATCACCAGATAGCGCCATCAGCCTGAACTTTTCAACCGTTGAGTCCGCCTCCGCCAACCACCCTTGCAGCGCAAATATCTTTCGGAGGTGAATGGTTTCATCTCCAAACGGCAACACCGATGACCCGGCAAGAAGGGCTTGGCCGACCCCCATGCACAGACCAAACATTGCCGCGAACCAACACAAGTCTGCCCAAAACAAGCGGTTGGTGACCCACTTCACTTGGGCATTCCCACAAAACCCAGGGACAGCCACTTCAATCGTTCCAGGTAGGACCCGCTCCTGTGTGCCGGTTTATTGGGGCTCATGCACATGACGCGACCCCATAAAAACCAAAATGCACCAGAAATAAAGTGCTGTATTTTGAACCATTTCCTTGCCGATTTGGATACCAACGGGAGGCACGAGTGGATCTGGTTCATTATGAAACCGTACGTTGAAGCTATACATTTTACAAACATCAGGCATGTGGCCCCTGAGGGCTACCACCCTCCTTCATTGAGACTTAGGTCGAGCCTTTCATTTGAGCCACATATAGTACTTACAGCACGCTACCCTGGGCCGTAACTTGTCACACATTCCCGACAAAACGGACCGACTTGGCAGAGTGTATGATCTCATCTGCGTAGCATTGATTGTTGCGCTCGGTGTCTATCTCTGGCCCACGTGGTCCACAGCCATTTCGGCACACATGCCCACGGCACCGTCTTGGGGCACAGTCAGAGATGGTTTGCTGGATGGACCGGACGCGGGCGAATGGGCCCGAAGCATCGTAGCGCTGCACGAGGGTCGCTTCTCTGACGTGGACATTCACCGTGCCCCCACATGGCTAATCATGGTCAACATCATGATGGTCTTTGAGGAGAATGTGGTCCTCGCCGGGCACCTCACCAACCACATCCTCATGATCGTGGCGGGCCTGACGGTCTGGCTTATCGGGAGGCTCTCTACTGGCCGAAGCCTCGGCCTTGCTGCCGCGGCCCTCACCATGGTCAGCAGCCACTCCACCGGGGCTGCCAGCCGCTTTGGTGTGGACATGGCCGTCATTACCACCATTCCACTGACCATCTTGGCGGCCCAGTTTGCATGCCGAAAGGGGTACATGGGCTTACTCGCGGGCGCAGTCGCCGGTATGGTCATGGCCACCCATTTCTCGACCCTGCCCTATGCCTTGCCTGCACTGCTTCTGATCGCAATGGCCGGGAAACCGGGTCGGCGCCGGGTCTCTATTCCCATGTACCTGATGGGCCTTGGCATCGCCTTGGCCTGTTGGGAGCACTTCTTTGTGCTGGTGAGCTTTGAGGACCTGCAGGTCTCTTTCGCCAACGGAATTGCTCCTGGATACCAGGGCAACGGAATGGTGAGTAGCTGGAGTGCGGCCATCGCCGTGATTCAGGCCGGCGCTGCAGATGCAACATCCAACGCCATGCAGCAAATGATGCTTCAGATCCGCCCATACTGGCTGCCAATTGTTGCGGCAAAAGGCCTGTTTTGGGTGGGTGTTCTTGGGCCCGGCCTGGGTCGTTCCAGCACCGACCAAAGCGACCCTGTGGCGACCCGGTTGTGGGTTTCCCTCGACTGGAAACTTGGACTGGCTCTGCTGGCCTGTCTGGCACCGCTCCCCCTTCTTGCCGCGGCCCAGGCCCCTGAGCGATACGGCGCCAACCTGACTCCAGTCGCTGCGATTCTTCTGGTTCGGGGTGGATTCAGCGCGGTCGCGGCAGCACTCATGATCACCCGGCAGTTTCATGCCTACGGAGATCAGTTCCGTGGCGCGGTGTACGCCTGTTTGGGCCTTGGTGTGCTCTGGGGTGAGCTCCAACATTCTTCGATTTTCATCGCCCCACAACACCCCTCCAGCACGGAACTCGGCCGGTGGGCATTGGGCCAGAGTCTAAAAGAAAACTTTCCGCCCAACACTGGGGTGGCCATCGTAGTGCGGGAGCCCATTGTGGCCGGTCACCATGACCACTGCCCGGCTCATGTTTGTCCTGAAGATGCCACTGAGGAGTCTTTTGCCCAATGTCTAAACATGATGAATCTGGACTGTAAGGGCGATGGACCGTTGGCCTATGTGGCCGTCGTGTCTGACCTCAGAGACCCGAATGCACCCGCTCGGATGGACATGGACCGATGGGTCGCCAAGCAGTGGCCCCCCACAGACACAATCGACATGCCCGACTTCACCGCATCGGTGTTCGCTATTCCTCGAGATGAGATTCCAGAGACCGACTTGCCCGCCTATTTGATGGGACCCCACAGTGGGGGTGGTGATGCTCAGACTACCGGTGAAGGGTCTGATGGCGAGCCTTTCGTTGCTGGACCCACCTTGGTACCCCGGCCCGAAGGCGCCCCACCCATCAATCGCGCGCCCACAGACAGCTCATCCCTCGAACGGCCAGCTCCGAACCCCCCTGAAACAAACCATAGGCCGCTTCCAGACCTCTGGGGAAAGGCCCCCAAGGGAGACCGATCCGCCCCGCCGCTCGGCCCCGATGGAATCCCGCTACCGGGGGCGCGCCCCCCACCCCTCGGACCGGACGGCATACCGCTGCCGGCAACAGATGTAGACCCAAGCCAATACTGACTGCTCCATTGAGAAAATACAGCCCCGGACTCACAAAGATGCACCCATCGAAAGACCAGCACGCTCGAATGACCGAAGCTCACAAGCACATGCCACAAGGGGTAGCCGAGAATTACCGGTACTGGGGTGAGGAGAAAACAGTCTTTGTAGACAATGTTCGGGGGTGCAGACTTACCGACTGTGATGGCCGTGAATTTGTCGACTTCCGCCTCGGGTACGGCCCCATTATCTTGGGTTACCGTGACGAAAGAGTCGATGGGGCAGTCGTGCGAGCCATTTCCGAACGAGGCACCATCTCTGGTTTCTCGACACCCATGGACGTGGAGGTCGTGAAGCGAATCAAGCAGGCATGCCCCAACATTGAAAAGGTACGGTTTGCCAACTCTGGGACCGAAGCCGTCATGGGAGCGCTCCGCACCGCCCGGGGGTTCACGGGACGAGACAGGGTGGTCATCGTCGAGGGGGGATTCCACGGTCTCAACGATGAGATGATGTGGAAAAGTGACATCGAAAACTGGGATGGCGACAAAGGCATCGCTCCCGACATTGTTCCGTTTGGCGCCGGTATTCCCAAGCAAACCCAAAACCTTGTGGACTTCATCCCTCTCAATGACGCCGCGGCACTGCAGAGCATGT
>CAWVVG010000207.1:0-6659 GCA_963932775.1 uncultured bacterium | reverse complement strand
TATGCGTATTTTACTACTGTCGTTGTTGACCATTCCTCTGACGGTTGGATGCAACAACGAGCTGCCCAAGGGCCCAATAGGACCCGACGCTGATGCAGACGCAGACGCAGACGCAGACGCAGACGCAGATGACACAGCCACAGCGCCTCCGGCTTGCACCGAGTACGACATGGCACTGGAGCATGCAGAGGCCTTGGCACCAAGCGTGGTACGGGTCTCGTTCAAGCTCACGTGCGATGGCGAGCCGGTTCCGGGCAAGACGGAAGAAGACTTCGTCATCTCCGAAGACGGCGATGCAATCTCGCTCTTCGACTCAGCTCAGCAGGTCGTGCCGACGGTCGCAAGCTACCAACTCTCTAGCGTGCTTGTGTTGGACATGTCGGGTTCGATGGTGGCGGCCGGCAACTTGCCGGGACTTCAAGTTGCAGCAACCAGTTTTATTTCGACGCTCGGCGGTATGCAGAACATCGCGATTTACACATTCGATGGCCGCGAAGACCTCGAATTGTTGGTTCCGTTCACCCAGGATGTGTCCCTGCTGACAGCGGGCATCGACTCTCTGAGCGAGTTCGAGGTGGTCGACACATCCACCAACCTGAATGGGGCATTGATCTCCAGCATTGACGTGCTGGACGCGGAGGCTTCCCGTCACTCAGATAAGTGGTTTGGTGGAACCATCGCGATCTTCACAGACGGCAGGGACCAGGCGGGCCGAGTATCAGACTTGTCGGCATCAATGGCGGCAGAGACGACGGACCATACCATCTACAGCATCGGCCTTGGTGGGGAGATCGATACCGAGCATCTGGACATTATTGGGAAAGATGGTGCATTTTATGCAGAGGATGTCGAGGAGCTACCCGAGTCCTTCAACGCGGTTGCGACCGGTATTCTCAACGATGCGAACGGTCTGTATGTGATGGCGTACTGCTCCCCTAAGAGAGCGGGCGAGCACGAACTCACCGTGGCCCTCTCTGGGACAATTGCCAGCTTTAGTCAGGACTTTAGTGCAGAGGGATTTGAAGGTGGGTGTGAACCAACGGACTTTGTACCCCCTGAATTTCTCGACCTCGATGGGGACGGATTCCGTCCTTATGACGGCGACTGCGATGACGCAGATCCCACCCGGTTTCCAGACAATGAGGAGGAGTGCGACGGCATCGACAACGACTGTGACGATGAGATTGATGAGGGGGTTGAGGGCATCATGTACGAGGATGCCGACGGCGATGGATATGGCAACCCAGACTCCAGCATCAGCACCTGTGACGAAACACCGGACTATGTGTACGACTCAAGCGATTGCGATGATGGAAACGGTGCCATTCATCCAGATGCATCCGAGTGGTGCAATGACCTCGATGATGACTGCAATGGTCTGATTGATGAAGTCCTGGAAGTTACGGTCTTTGTCTGGTATTCAGACTTGGATGGAGACGGGTTTGGCTCGGACGACAGCTCGGTGGAGACCGCTGAGTGTTTTCCGCCGGATGGTTTCGTGTCTGAAGGCCGCGATTGCCAGGATGACGACCCGTATGTGTTTCCAGGGGCTTCAGAGACCTGTGACGGCGTGGACAATGACTGCGATGATTATGTCGATGAGGGGGTCACTCTTACTTTTTGGGTCGATGGTGATGCAGATGGTCACGGTGACCCAGCATCCGCCATGGAGGTGTGTGACCCACCGCTTGGCGCAGTCGACAACGACACCGACTGCGACGACACGGATGCCTTTATCTACGAAGGTGCGCCCGAGTATTGTGACGACAAGGACAATGACTGCGACGGGGATACGGACGAGGACGAAGACATCGTTGATGCGCCGACTTGGTACGAGGACTCCGATGGCGATGGCTATGGCACGTCGGAGTCGGCATGGACAGGATGCGATCCCCCGACTGGCTACAGCGCCATGGGAGGCGACCCGGACGACGCGGACTCCACCGTAATCGGCATCGACTCGGACGGAGACACCATCCCAGATTTTATCGAAGGGTCTGTCGATACCGATGGAGATGGAACGTCAGATATGGACGACATCGACAGCGACGGTGACGGGATCACCGACATTATTGAAGCTGGAGACGAGGATGGTTCCACCCCTCCGGTGGACACAGACGTTGACGGTGTTCCGGACTACCTGGACTCGGACTCCGACGGCGATGGGCTCAGCGATGCTGAGGAGGCAGGTGGAGCCCCACCTGTGGACACCGATGGCGATCTGGTTCCGGATTACATTGATACGGACTCGGACGGCGATGGTCTGCTTGACATTGAAGAGGCGGAGTATGGGACCGACCCGACCCTTGTGGACACCGATGGGGACTGGGTGAGCGATACCGCAGAACTGGAGGGTGGAAGCGATCCCACATCGGGGGGAACCGCGACCATCATCCTCAACGAAGGTGAGGCTCTAACATTGGACTTGTCCGTCCGGATCCCAACCAGCGTCGATGTCGCTTTCCTCCTGGATACGACCGGATCCATGGGGAGCACAGCCACGGCCATGGCAAGCGAGTTCACGGCCATTGTGGACGAAATCAGTGCCGTGGCCGACGATGTTCAGTACGGCTTCGCGACCTACGACGACTATGCCTACGGTGGCTTTGGCTATGTCAGCTCGGGAGACAAACCATTCATTCTTCGTCACCAGATCTCAAAGAACACAGACTCGGTGAACTCAGCACTTGCGTCGGTGCCGCTTCACTATGGTGGGGATGCTCCTGAATCGGGTATGGAGGGCTTGTATCAAGGCCTTGCGGGTGCTGGGTACGACCAAAACTGCGATGGCAGCTACAACTCGGACACCGATGTGCTTCCGTTTGTGGCCGGACCATTCGACCCCTTCGAAGGGCTGGCCGGCGACTCGTTTGATTCAACAATTTCCGGTGGCGGAACGATAGGAGGCTTCGGCTTTCGGGCAGGAACAGTGCCCGTTGTGATCTACGCCACAGACAACTTCCTTCGCGATCCGGATGCAGGGTACCCCACCCCTGGCGGCTGTCTGTTGGATGCGGGTGCTTCAGATGTGATCGCTGCGGCGCTCTCCCTGAATGCAAAATTGGTCGGCGTCATGGCATCCTCCACCACTGCATCGCCACAGATGGAGGCGCTGGCTTTGGCCACTGATTCCATCGCCGACACGGACCTGGATGGTGTGGCCGACGACACCTTGGTGTTCACCTGGACAGGCGGGTCCGAAAGTTTCCGCGCCATTGTGGTGAATGCCATCACCTCGATTCTGCCTGAGTTTACAGTGTTTGCCTCTGTCGCTATGGATGTGGAGGACGATGACGAAGGGTTTGTCACCTCCATCTCTCCGGCCGAGTACACGTCTGTCGATCTCTCCGATGGTGAGACGCTCGACTTCACACTCGCGCTCGAGGGAGTCGTTGCAGCAGAAGATGAAGACCAGTGGTTCACAATCAACCTCCAGATTGTGGGAGACGGCAGCTCAGTGTTGGCATCTCGTTCTGTGCAGATTCTTGTCCCAGGGGACTGGACCTCCGAAAGCCTCGATTACCCCATGACCCCAATCTCGCCCGGGACATTTGACATGGGGTGTACCCCTGAAATGGACGTGGGTGTGGGCTGCAACTTGGATGAGCTTCCCGTTCACGAAGTAGAGCTGACAACCGAGTTCTCCATTGGGGTCACCGAGGTGACACAGGCGCAGTGGTCCTCCGTCATGGGAGACAACCCTTCGACGTTTGCCTCCTGTGGAGACTCTTGCCCAGTGGAAATGGTGTCTTGGTACGATGCCATCGAGTACGCCAATGCTCTCTCCGACCTTGATGGTCTTTCACGCGCATACACCGTCGAAACAGATGACACAGTGACCTGGGATACGTCCTCAGATGGATACCGTCTCCCCACAGAAGCAGAGTGGGAGTACGCGGCGCGTGCTGGTGAGGCCACCACGTATGCGGGGTCCGACACGATTGATGACGTGAGCTGGTATGCGGATTCTTCAGGTGCCACCACCCACCCTGTGGGCAGCCTCTTGCCGAACGCACACGGGCTCATGGATATGTCAGGAAATGTATCGGAATGGGTCTGGGACACGTATGACTCGTACTACTACGCCTCGAGCCCGAGCAGTGACCCAATGGGTGGGGATGATGGCATCAATCAAGTCCATCGGGGAGGAGCGTGGAGCTATGAACTGCGGCAGCATCGGGTGTCGTACCGCAATGCAAATATGCCGGACAGCACATACAGTGTGATTGGGCTTCGCCTGGCCCGTACGATACTCCCCTGACCATCACCGGAGTCCTGCGGCCAACTTTGGGCCGGGCTCAAGGCTGGGCGTAGTAGCCGCTCACTGTAGCGTCGAGGTCCACAGTTGAGGAAGCGCAGTCAGCGCTCATCGCCCGAGTGGAGGCGGTGATATCGAGGGTTTTACCGGCTTCCACTCGTATGCCACTGCCAAAGTGAATGGGCACGATTGTAGGACTGTTCGTACGCGCCTCTGCCCAGGCCGAGTACCCTCCGCCTTCGACACCATGTCCATGGCCGGGAACCCCCACCGAGAATGTACCCAAGGAACTTCCGCCCTCGACCGAGAGGGCCGCTCGGACATAGCCCCAGCATGACGCAGCGTTGCTGTTGATGGACAAAATCAGGTCGGTCACCACCAGGTCGTGGGATCCGCCAGCCGTGATGAGCGAACTGGATGAGTCCGCATGGATTGTGACACCCGCAGAAACCACCGGATTCGTTCCCAGGGAGACGGCCGACCCCGCGGGATACCCGATAGCGTCCGTAGACGCGAGTGAGAGACCCAGCCCAAGGGCAAGGGTCGCAATGAGTCCGAGCTGAAAACGAGATGTAACCATGGTGTCCTCCGAGACGTGAACTCAACCCTACAACAACGGCTCTACTCCGCGCTACTCGGACCTGAGCCTAATTTGAAAGCTGACATTCCAGGTACAGATACCAGTCTCGGGCATTCCCATCACTCGGGCCGAACGATCTCGAACCCGGCCTCCACAGCTCCATGCAGGCCGCTGCTGAGTGACCACGCGTCAGTCCACCCTTGCTCCCGGAGCCAATGGGTCACCCCGTAGCTTCGCATGCCCGCAGCGCAGTAAATCACCAACCGCGTCGATGATTCAGGCAACTCATCGAGGCGATTCGGGATGTCGTTCATCCTCAAGAGCAGTGCACCATCCGCATAGCCAGACTGGAGCTCATGGGGCTCGCGGATGTCGATCAAGACAAAGTCCTGCTTCTCCGAGACCCAGGTTTTCAGCTGCTCGGCGTCCACCTCGATGTCGGGCTCTGGCTCTTCATCTGGGATCACCACGGGAGTGGGATCCGGCGCGACCGGACTGACCACCTTGGGCTCGGAACGTTTTCTCAACCGACCAATGATGCGCCTAAACATGCCAACCCCTTCGTGCATCGGAACATAGCTGGGATACAGGTCGAATCCCAGGAGAGGACACCATGGCATTGAAATGGAACAGCGCACAAGCCATTGGAGAGGCCCTGTATGACCTCGATGGAGACACCCACCCCCTGTCCCTTCGCTTTACGGCCCTGCATGCCAAGGTGATCGCCCTCGATGGATTTATTGGCTCACCTGAAGACTCCAACGAAGGTGTTCTCGAGGCCATCCAGATGGTGTGGTACGAGGAATGGCAGGAAGACCACGACGCTGCAGAAGACCCCTACGCCCACTGACCCCCACAAACACTGAGAAAACGATGAAACAGCTACACAAGCCGAACCTCTTTGGTTGGTCTGCCTTCGATGAAACCCGAAATGTGGACTTCAACACCACTGTCTGGATTCGAGACGAGGGAAACATTGTGATCGACCCCATGCCCTTAAGCCCACACGATCAAGCACACCTTGAGAGTCTGGGTGGCGTGGCCTGGGTCGTTGTGACCAACTCGGACCACATTCGCAGCGCCGTTGAGATCGCAGCCATCTTTGGGGCCAAGCTGGCTGGACCTGCAGGGGAGCGGCAGAGCTGGCCCTTCCCATGCGACGCTTGGCTGGCAGATGGAGACGAACTGGTGGAAGGACTCACCGCATTCACCTGTGAGGGCTCAAAGACTCCCGGAGAGCTGGTCCTGCGCATCGGTGACGACACACTTGTGACCGGCGACCTGATTCGCGCCCACAAGGGTGGCTCGCTGATGACACTCCCCCCCGCCAAGTTGACCAACCCCAGTGCAGCAGACCGGTCCGTCGCCCGTATAGCGGGGCTATCAGCGATAGATGCGGTCTTAGTCGGCGACGGTTGGCACCTCTTTTCCGGTGGCAGTGCCGCCCTGAAAGCCCTGGTTGCTGAGCACTGAGCCGCCCGCCCAGTATTGAATTAGGCTTGGCCCACATGGGAGGGCGAGTATGTCAGGTTGGTGGATGAGTGCAGCATTGTTGGTCATTGGCTGTTCAGACAAGGCCATCAATGAAGTGGAATTGACCCTGGATAGCTGCGGTGAATCCGTGAGCGATGGCGCCCCGGCCTTCTTCGGCGACTACTTCGCTTGCGTGGACATCTCGATGTCTGGCGACGATGTGAAGGTCTGGACCGACGGCCTCCCCCCTACTCCGAGCGCCTATTACCCGTCGGCTGACCCCAACTACGTGGACTTCGATGACCGCGGAGGCAGCCACAACCAGAACCCCAACACCTTGGATGTGCA
>CAWVVG010000206.1:0-6662 GCA_963932775.1 uncultured bacterium | reverse complement strand
CATCGTCGTCATCGGCGACCACCGCAGTGAGACTGAGCGGGATCCCGGCGACTCCAAACTCATCAGAGTCCGGGCTTACGATTGCGATGGAGGGCGGGAGGCCAGGATTAAAGACGTTGACTAGGATGGAATGGCTGGCGCTGCCTTCGTCCGGGTCGGTGGTGGTGACGGTGATGGTGTGTCCGCCAATGCTTAGCTCCTCACCACTAAACCGAGCATTTCCGTCCTCGTCTGCGGCACCGGCAAATAGGTCACCATCCATGGAGCTGGTCCAGCTCACGCTGAGCTCAGGGCCGGGTGACTCTGCATCTCGTGCGAGCGCCAAGAAGTCGATGTCTTCACCGATGGAAAAACTCGCACCATAGCCTGGGGAGAGGATCTCAACGGTGGGCATCTCATTGGGTGTGGCGATGGGATCTTTATTCGAGTCATTCGAGCCTGGACAGCCCAATAGAAGAAGTGATGACAGTGCAAGATGATTCATACAGCCCTCGTGCTGAAGGCATCATAGACCCGAACTCTACCGATGAAAAGCAGCCATACAGGCGGACTGTTTCAAGAGCAAAGGTCAGTTTGTACCAAAATCCGTTAGAAGCTCGGGCTCTGGAAAAAGACGAACACCAGATATTGAACAGGAACGCCCCATGAAATGCCTCGCATCACTGATTTTTCTCCTTGGGCTAATGCTCAATTCCTCCGCCGCTGTCGCCGGTGGCGATGCCAAGGCACCCGCCTTTGATTGGAAGACGTCACCGATGGTGGGCACCGCGACGGATTTTGCTCAGGCGGTGGCTTCGGGCGACTACGCAGGCGCATACGCTCAGGGCGGTACCGTGCTGCGAGAGCATCGGTCCTTGGAAGAGTTCACCGCCGCCATGCAGCGCTGGGGCTTTGATCAGGCCGGAACGGTGGAGTGGGAAAATGGAAACAACGCCCTGCCCGCCAACAACGGCTTTAAGCTTATGGGTCGCTACGTTGGGGACAGCGGCGAATCCTTCCCAGTGTATATGCACCTAGTGGGTGATGCCCATGTGAGCGCTGCCGACCGAGATCGCGACTGGTCAACCGCGACATCGTGGACCGTCATGGACTATCGTTCCGCTCAGTCCATGCTCAGCCGATTGGGCAAGAGTGATGGAAGCGCGACACCACTCGATTGGTTGTTGGCGCTTTGTGTGGGCGGGCTTCTCATCGCATTCGTGGGCTTGGTCTGGTTCTATGTGAAGGGCCTTCGGGGTTCCCCGAGGGAGCTGTGGTTGATGTACTTCACCAAGCTTACCGAGTACTCAGCGTACGGTGCTGCAGCTTCCATCATGGTTCTGTTCCTGCAAAACGATGTGATGCTGAACGGTCAAGCCCTTGGGGATAGCCCAGGCTACTTGTACTACATGGTCTGGGGAATGGTTGCGACCATCATCACCATCATGGTGGGTGCGGTATGCGACACCATTGGCGTCAAGAAGTGTCTGCTCATTGGGGCGGTGATGTTGCTCATCTCCCGGTTCTTCATGCCCTTGAGCCAGGACATTTGGTCTGTGACGTTCTTGGGCTTTCTCCCGCTGGCATTCGGCTTTGCCATCACGTCGCCCGTGCTGAAGGTGGGCATCAAGTGGTTCACCAACCTCAAGACGATCACGCTGGGCTTCGGCCTCTTTTACACGTTGATGAACGTGGGGTTTTTGATTGGGGCCTGGTTGGCGGACTACTTCCGGAAGCACCACGCCGATGGAATGGAGGTCTGGGGCTATGAAATGACGACCTATCAAGCGATCATCTTCATGGGCTTCTTTATCAACATCCCAGACTTCATCGCCATTTTGCTCATGCGAGAGGGCGCTGAGATGACGGAGAAGGGCTTCGTTATTCGGAAGGATACTGGCGATGACGTGACGGTCGTTTCCGAAAAGCTGCAGGCCTCTGTGGGCGCTCGTCGGAAAAAGATGAAAATGGAATTGGTCCGAAGCTTGGCTGTCACCGCCATCGTTGGTGTGCTGGCCTATGGCATGGTTGAACTCAAGGTCCATGAGTGGTCCATCAGCGTCGTCAAGGCTGGCTACTATGTCTGGTCAATCGTGATCACCATGGGCATTCTTGCCGTCGGTGGTGTGATCTACGGTGGTCTGTCTTACTTGGGCGCTGCAAAGCCGGGAGCGGTTTTCGATCGGGTCATGAAGTCGGTTCGCGAGGCGACAGAAGGCACGGTTACACAGCTCAAGGAAAATTTTCAAGAGAAGCCATTTTGGATCTACATGGCGATGCTCGGGATTCTCGTCTTCGTGCGGCTCACGTTTTACGTGTTCCACGTGATGTTTCCCACCTACGCCATTCGGGTGTTCGGTGATGACTTCCCGGTTGCGAGCATCTTCGGGTCTCTCAATCCCGCTATGATTATCTTCTTGGTGCCGCTGATCTCAGTGCTCACGGCCAAGGTTCGGTCCTACACCATGTTGATAATCGGGACCACGCTCTCTGCGGCCTCGGTCTTTTTGTGCTTCATTCCGGACCGCGTCGCCCTTGCCATTGGTGATACCTGGATGGGCACCTGGATCTTCGATTATTGGCTGGAAGCACCGGTTGGAAACCAGGACCCATTCTTGGTGTCCCTCGTGATCTTCATCATTGTGTTCACCGTGGGCGAGGCAATTTGGTCGCCAAGGCTGATGCAGTTTTCTGCCGAGATTGCGCCCCGAGGGAAGGAGGGTGCCTACATTGCGCTCGCAATTCTGCCCTATTTTATGGGCAAGATCGGTGCGACTATCATGGCGGACCTATTGACCACCCAGTATTTCAACCAGGATATGGTGGAGTTCCCCAACCACGAAATGGCCTGGTTCTGGATTGGTGCCATGGCGTTGATCTCGCCGGTCGGAATGATCATCTTCCGCAAGATCTTCGATCAGAGTGAGCAGATGGCGATCGCCGAGGCCGCATTGGTCGCCAACGAAGCCGCCGGTGAGGTGGACGTTGGCAGTCAAGAAGGCTGAGAGTCGATGAGTCTGCGAGGGCTTTCGGGTCGCGTGGCGCTGGTCGCAGGCGGCTTGGTTGTGGGTGTGGTGGTCGCGGAGGCGGGCTTTCGGCTGGCCCGTCCAGATGACGCAGTGGAGCTTCTGTACAACGCTCCTGACAACGCACCAAGCGGCATGTACACCACCGACGCTACGGTCTTCGCCATCCCCACACCGGGCTTTCGGGGGACACAGAAGTCCCTTGGGTATTCCACGGAATTGCGGATAAATCAGTTTGGGCTGCGTGGGTCGGAGGTCGGCGAGAAAGACCGTCCTCGGTACCTGGCTGCGGGGGACTCGTTTACCATGGCGGCCCAGGTGACTGAAGCCGAGACCTTTGTGGGGCGGCTCAGTGAGGACTTGGGCGTTGAAATTCTAAACAGCGGCGTCGATGGCTACGGCACCTTTCAAGCACTCGAACGGTACAAGCAACTCGATGAGCAGCTGGGTTTGGATGGGGTCATCCTTACCTTCTTTGTGGGCAATGATGTGCACGACAATGTACGCTGGCCAAGTGTGCAGCAAGAGGCCCGCCGGATGCGCCCAGGACAGCTGCTGTCTCGGCGCCCCGTGGGGGCCATCCATGGTTTTCTTTACAAGCGTTCAGCGCTGTATGCCGCCCTTCAGATGTGGTTGCGGCGTCTCTCGATGGCGCGTCCGGATACGCCTGAGCGACAACGCTGGGTCAACGAGTTGATGCTCTTTATGCGCGAAGGTGGAGGGGTGCTGGGTGCACAGATTACCCACACCGAACGGGCACTCAAAGCGCTCTCTCAGGAAGTGGACGCGCGGGGCGACACGCTCATGGTGGCCATCGCACCACCGGCATTTCAGATTGAGACTGAGCGACTAAATGCGACGTTCTCTTTGGTGGGCCTCGACCCAGCCGATGCCACACCCGACGCGGTATCCAATGCTGTGCGGGATGTGCTTCAGCGCAACAACATTGCCCTCTGCGACCTGGTTGACCCCCTCCGGCGCGCCCATCAGGCGGGTGGGGAGATGTACCTTCAGTACGACGGTCACTGGAGTCCGAAGGGCCACGCTGTCGTGGCCGATGTCATGGCCAAGTGCTTTGGACCAGCGAAGTAGACAGCCTGGGACTACGGGCGTGCCTTCAGGTCATAGACCCACGCTTCCCCTTGCTGAACCGCAGGCCCTAAGCTCTGTTCCAGTACCTGTATATGTGCTTCCCGTATCTTTTCAGAGGCACACAGCTCGGGGTGAACCACCACCCAGCGGAAGCCATCGGTGGAGAGGCTTTTGATGTGTCGCTCGAGGTCCACCGCATTGGAGGGGGCCGGGCCGGGCTCATCGGGGCGGAAGGGGTCGCTCCGGCTGAGTTTGGCCCAGGCCCGCAATGCGGGGTTCAGGTTGGATAGATCGGGTCCGACCTTGTGGGCATAAGGGATGGGTCGCCGGTGGATGCCCTGCCAATAGAGGTAGCGGTTGGTAGCGATGCTCTCGCCCCTGGATGCGGGCAGGTCGATGACGGCGCCTTCATCCTCGAGGTCGGCATAGACCGCTGGGACGGTACCGTCTGCGGTGTTGAGTGGCCACACATTGGGGGCCAGGCTGAGGTGCTCGAAGGCCAATAGAAAGCCCACTATGCCGGTCCAGGCGATGACAGGCAGACCCACTCGGTGCTCGAGTTTTCGGGTCGCCACATCACCCAGTACCGCCAGAACGGTCACGGCTCCACAGATGAAACGAAGTGGGTGGTCCATTGCCACACCCAGCCCGAGCAAGGCCCGAAATGGAAGGGCCATAAGGTCGCCATTCCCATCTCGAACGAAATCGCCGTTGTGCCACAGAAATGGGCCAAGTGCGAGAATGGCGGCGATTGTGATCGGGATAATCCATGGGCGTGTCCGGCGGTGATGGAAAAGAGTCCACGCGCTCAGGGTCAGTAGGCCCAAGCCCAGGTAGGGCGTGCGACGGAAGGGCGTGGTCAGTGGCCCGTTTAAGTGAACACTCCAGAAGTCTCCGGGTCGGATCAGCGCCAGGGGGTCGACCGCGCTCCCTCGAAGCACCGAAAAATTGAGCATGACGGCACTCTTCTTGGCGATGCTCATGGGGTCGTCGAGATTGGCCTTCAGTGCCAGGAATGCAGGGAGGGCAATGAGGGCAGCCATTGCAGCTGCGATGGCTGTGTCAGACAGCCTCTCACGCCAGGTGCGATCGGAGTCGGTGTGTGGCCGAAACAAGAGCACAGTTGCCACCACAAGGGCCGCGGAGATGCCGTGGTAGGGCGTGGCCAATCCTGCCACGCCCACGGCCACCCCACCCCACCAGCGGCAACGAATCGCCGCCGCGCCAGCCAAGGGCACCAGGCCTATCCAGCACGCTTCTATGGTTCCGTTGTGAATATCTGCGAGAAACGTGGGGGCCGTTGCGAGGGCCACAGCAGCCACCCACCCCCGACCTCCGAGCCCTCTTGCGAAGGCCATCGCTGCACTTGCAGCCAGCATGACTTGAAAGAACAGGATGCTGTTGTGTGCCCACACCGCCCCGCCCAGCCACTGTGCAGGCAGGCTGGTCAATGCGCCGAGTGGATCGATGTACCAGAGAGTACCGCCACGGGGCCACGCCAGGCCAGAGACATCCCATGGCAGGGTGCCGTCGCTGATGTGATTGAACACCCAGCGAATGCCCCATGCGTGGGACCAGACGTCGAGGGCTTCATCACCGATTAGCCGCGTACCTCCAGTGAGCCACCCTGGGAACAGGACCACCAGGGCGAGTCCCAGACAGAACAAGGTACGGAAAGCGGAGTTGGCGTCAGGGGTGCGCACCCGGTGAGGATACACTGGGCCCAATCATTGAGTTGCTGCCATGGTCAACCAGTCGATGGGCGCAGGCAGTCTTTCTTGGTTTTCGAGGGCTGGTATGTGACCCCTCGAGTTGAATAAAACCACCGCAACGCACCGATGTTGATTTTCGATCACTGCATCGAGAGACTTTGTAAACACCGGTGTTTGAGTGTCGATCAGGATCCGTTTGGGCGCTTGCTACGGCATACTCGCGATGAGAGGCTACAAGCGGGTGACGACGGGTAAGGGTAATCTACGTCGGCGGAGGACTGGCACGATGAGTCTTGTGAAATTTTCAGCCTTGAGTCTGTTGGTTTTGGTCGCTGGATGTGGGACGAAAGACATCGCCCCTAGAGGCGTTGATAAGCCGGATGACCAGACCGACGATACGGGCGTAGAGGTCGACACGTCATCTCCAGATGACACGTCATCTCCAGATGACACGTCGTCTCCAGATGACACGTCGTCTCCAGGCGACACCGCCGATACTGCAGATGTGCCAGAAATCGACCTTGATGGTGACGGTGTTTCCGTCGAGAGGGGCGACTGCGATGACACCGATGCCAGCCGATTCCCAGGCAATTCAGAGGCCTGCAACGGCGTCGACAACGACTGCGATGGCGAGATGGATGGCCCCAACCCCATTGATGGGACCCTCTGGTACGCGGACCTCGATCGGGACTCGTGGGGTGATGAGACTGCACGGCTTGTTTCGTGCACCATGCCTGAGAGCCACAGTCGCTTCCCTGGTGATTGCGAAGACTCCAGTGCTGCGGTGTATCCGGGCGCAATCGAGATCTGTGACGGTGCTGACAACGACTGCGACAGCGTCGTAGACGGTGGT
>CAWVVG010000205.1:0-6684 GCA_963932775.1 uncultured bacterium | reverse complement strand
GCGTGACCGAAGGTGGCGTAATGCTGAGCCGGACCAAGTCGGCATCGGTCACTGTGATCTTGGATACCGAGGACTGCACGCCATCAAAGTCGGCATAAACTTGCGCAGTGCCTGCCATCAGGCCTCGAAGAACACCCTCTTTGGAAAGTTCATTGCTGATGGATGCCACCGATGGGGAGCCGGTGTACCAAACCACCGCATCCGTGAGGTCCATGGTCTCGCGAATATCGTTCAGACCCAAGGCCTCGAGTTGAACCTCTGAGCCCACAGGCACGATGACCTCGCCCGGGGTCACTACGATGCCCAGGACATCCACGGATGAACTGAACTCAACATCAACGCTCACTGGTTTGGTCGCGGTGGTCCCGCCACAACTGGACAGGACAGCGACCAAACTCATTCGCATGGCGATGTTCATGAGCATTGTGTACCTACTTGCGCTCGATGTCTTCGCCTACGATTCCAATCAACTGGCCATAGGAGAGAAATGGGTTCTCGGAGCCACCGGTCTCTCTATCCGAGGTGTTGTGGTACGGAATCCAAGCGAAGTCTGGGTGATCCTTTTCTTCGTCCCATTCGCCGCCGACGACCAGGCCATTCGCGTCGGTCTTCAGGGAGTAGCTCCAGCTATCGGTGAAGTTTCTGGGCTCATCCCCATCCACGTGTGTCTCGCCGACACCATCGGAAGTCAATGTGACAGTTGCCTTTACATCGAAGGTCCGTGCGAACGCTTCGGTGGTCACCAGGTCCTTGAACTCCGCAAAGCGCACATCTCCAACACCATCGATATCGATGAGCTCATGAACAGACTGGAAAGCGCCATTGTAATAGCGGTGCTCAACAATCCGGACAGACAAGACGTCACCCAAACCGGGGAGCTTTGCCAGTTCCTTGGCGGTAGCGGTATTGACATTGACCAGCGCTGCCTGGCCTGGGTCTGTGGTCTCATTGACCGTCATCTTGTAGCCGTAGGCCGGGAAGTTCCACACCGCCTCAGTAGCCGTGGTGTCAAAGACCATCGGCACGCCCAGTTCATCGATAAAGAATGTCACCAACTGGTGGAATGCTTTCGGGCTCAGGTCGGTGACATCATCGTCCTCATCGTTGTACCGCTCACCATAGAACTGGGAGAAGGTGCTGTAGTGGGACTCGGTCAACAAGCCTTTCACATCCGCGGTGGTGAACTCGATATCGTGTCCACCGGCCTCGAAGTTGATGGCTTCGCGGGGCTCATGGGTGAGGATGGCTGCAGCTGCCCAGCCGTTGCAGTGACCCCACCAGCTCTCACCACCGGGGTTGTAAGAGTTCAAAATCTCCCACGCCGTGATGAGGAATGGGTTCGGGTACGTGTTGCCCTCAAGAAACATGGTGAGGCCATACTTGTCCATCGGAGAGAGCTTATCGATTTCGTACTCCCAGCCATCTTCGTCGCCGGTTTTCGTAATCTTTCCGTCGGCAATCACGACCTTTCCGCCGTCGATGTCTTCGAGGAGACCGTTGTAGAACTCCCTGAGAAGCTCAACGAGCTCGGTCTGACTTTCTTTGTACTCGTCTCTCAAGGCGTCGCGCTCTTCCACATCGTCGTCATCCATGTCGCGAATCTTCTTGGAGAGCTCATCCATCTTCTCCTTGAGCGGATCCACTTCAGAGCGAATCTGGTCGGAGAATGTCAGGCGGTTGTCGTAGCCCCAAATCAGGTTGCCCTTCTTCAAGGACCACCAAGCACCAGCCCATGGCTTGTACTCCTGGGCAACCTCTGCCTCGATGCTGCCCGAAGCCAACTGGTCGAGGTCAACGGTGAGCGCTGCATCGATATCGATCGAGGTCTGCAGGGCTTGACGATAATCAAAGTCTTCGTTTTCGGGCCGGGCAGCGATGCCGCTGGCGCCAAAACGGATGGAGTCCACATCGGCGTCTGTGATCATGCGAACATCCACATTGCCCGTCGTGGTCCAAGTGGGCCAGGGACTGTCGGCTTCGTAGCGGCTCACAACCATTCCACCGCCCATTTCGTCGGTGTAGTAGACATCGGTGGTCGACTCATCGACCTTCACGCTGGTGACCGAGGACCCGTTCTCCAAGGTCCGCTCATCATTGCCCCAGCGGGCCGAGTAGGGTGCGAGGTAAGTCGGTGCCTGAGTCAGCATCGACTGGCTCAAGGTGGACCAAGAGCGATCGAGCTCACTGGCGCTGTAGGCGCGCTCGGTGCGTTCTCCGTTGACGCTGATGAAGGTGATCAAACCGACCATGCGGTCGCGGTCTTCGCGGAAGACCATGTAAACGATGGGGTCAGCACTCAGCAGCTCCGAGTCGGTGTTCAGGCTTACATCCACGCTCGCTTTGATCACAGCGAGGGGCTCGATACCTGTCTCCGTCTCAGCAAATCGGTACAGCTCATCGTCCACCGAAGGCACAAAACCAGACTCGACAATCTGGTAGGTCCAGATGACGTCATCGGTCCAGTTCTCGCCAAACTCGGGAGTCGCATTGCCAGCGAATGCCTCGTCCAGGTCCACGGGAATCTCATCGGTCTTTACATTGGTTCGCCGGTAAGAGGTGGCGAGGTAAAACGTCTCTCCCTTGGACCAATCCAAGGTGACTGGAGCGCCGTCCACAACACCAGCGGTGTCCTCATTGGTGGTGCAACTGGAGAGCGTGGCCATCAAAATGGCTGACAACAATGAGTTCTGAATGCGGTTCATGGTGTTTCCTTATGTACCTATTAAAAAACTAAATGCACCGATAACGGGTGCCGTTTCCAATCTTGAGGATCATCTCGACGAATGCACTCTAAACCCCCGGCACGCCCAGTAAACACTGCGTCACCCAAGTGTCACCGATGGGCCGAGCCTGTTTCTGCAACGTCACAATCTCAAGGTTTTTGAGTCACCTGAGGTATGCTGAGACCTCATCGACTATCCCCTGGAGCAACCATCCGTAGAACTCTCCTACCCATCATGTTCTGGGCCGCTGGCTGCGGCGGAAAGCTCACGTGTGGTGCCGACACCAAAGAGGTCGACGGAACCTGTGTCAGCAAAGCCGTCGCCAATGCCGACAAGGACCTGGACAACGACGGCTACATTGGGTCAGACGACTGCAATGATGAAGATGCTCTGTCCTACCCGGGGGCCGACGAGACCTGCGACGGAGTGGACAACGACTGCGACGGACGGATCGACGAAGAAGACGCCGTCGACCCAGGCACCTTCTACGCAGACATAGACGGGGATGGCTACGGCGATGGCACCTCCGTTACCCATGCATGCTCGGCACCCGACGGCATGGTTGAAGAGGGCACCGACTGCGATGACGCACACCCAGGCGTGAATCCAGGAGCGACCGAAATCTGGTACGACGGACTCGATGGCGATTGCGCCGGAGACGATGACTTTGACCGAGACGAAGATGGCTTCGCGGGCGGTCCAGATGGCCTCGACTGTGATGATGAAGACCCCACGGCCTACCCCGCTGCGGAAGAAGTCTGCGGAGACGGAGTCGACAATGACTGCGATGGTTCCCTGGGTGACTGTGGACTCAATGGTGATGTGGGCGTGGAGTCTGCGAACCTGATTTTGCTCGGAAGAGAAGCGGATGAATACGCAGGTGCGTCCCTGGCATATGTCGGAGATGCGGACGGAGACGGTACACCCGATCTGCTTGTTGGTAGCCCACGCTTGGACACAGATGCCGGCACCAACGCAGGCGGAGCCACCCTGGTTGCAGCAAGCTTGACGGGGCTGAATCACCTGGAGTCAGGCCATAGCATTGAAGGCGTGATCGCTGGGGCCCTCGCTGGCACCGGTGTTTACGGGGCCCAAGATCTCGATTTAGACGGACACATGGACCTGTTGATAGTGGTTCCAGGCGACCGTACCATTGCGCCTGAGCCCCTCGAACCCGTTGATACCGGAGAAGTAACGGAAGAAGATACCGGATCGGAGCCTGAAGTACTCCTGGGTCAACCATGGGCTGGAGCCGTCCACCAGGTCACGGGCCCCGTCGTTGGCTCGATGTCCTTGACGAGTACCGCCAACATCTTCCGGGGAGCCACTATCGGACATGGAATTGGCGCTGTGGCTGTCCTCGGTGACCAAGATGGAGACGACCGACCCGAGATTGCCTTCGGCTTGAGCGACGATGGCGCAAGGGGAGAAGGCTCGGGGACCGTGATCATCGTGCAGAGCCCGTTCTCCGGAGAACTCACCGATACCGATGGCTTCCGCCTGGGGGCTGCTGGGCCCGGTGATCGCGCGGGTACAGCAGTGATTTCTCCGGGTGACATAAATGGCGATGGCATCGCCGACATCGCCATATCCGCCCCCTTCGCCGAGTCCCGACCACCCAGCTCACCGTACAGCGGCAGCGAGCCCATCCGGGTCGATGTAGGCGCGGTCTATGTGCTGCACGGACCGCTGTTGCGCGATGCATACTTGGACGATGCCGATGGCATCTACACCGGTGAAGCTGACAACGATCACGTGGGTCAGTCCCTCGCTGCGCCGGGAGACCTCAACGGCGATGGCCACAATGACCTGCTGATCGGCGCCCACGAAATGGATGGCAGCTTTACCGATTCGGGTGGTGCTTATGTCATTCACGGACCTGCAGACCGGTCGATATCTCTCGCCGGAGCCCAGCTGCGAATGATAGGTGGAGACGGCTCAGAGCGAGCTGGAATCTCAGTGAGCGGCGGCGGTGACACCGACGGCGACGGGGTACGCGAGGTGCTTATCGGCGCGGATCGTGCTCGAGGTGGTGCGGGAGCGGTCTACCTGCTCCGGGGTGATTTAACGGGAACCGTTGATCTCACGGAAGCATTCGCTACGTTTGTCGGCGACGAGCCTGGAGACTGGTTCGGCACAGCCATCTGTGGCGGAACAGACGTGAATGATGACGGGCTGGATGATGTACTCATCGGTGCACCGGGCAACGACATCGCCGGAGATAATGCAGGCGCGGCCTACCTCTTTTGGGGAGTACCACGCTAAACAAAGCGGCGTTCGGGATGGTGGCTTGGGGCGGAATTGAACCGCCGACACCACGGGTATGAACCGTGTGCTCTAACCATCTGAGCTACCAAGCCAGGCATCCGAACGCGCGACCCAGGGGTCCAGCGCTGAGCGCTTTAACCAAGAGGGCATGACTGTCAATGGTTGCCTGAGGTCACACCGTATGTCTGAAGCAACACACCACACACCAGGCTCCAAGCAAGGAGAAGCAAAAGACGCCATCGCAAGGGCATTTGTTCCAATCCTAGGGGTGCCCGTTTAGGCACAGCAACACTGGTGTAGATGGCCCCCGCGAGCGCCAACTCTACAAATGCAACCACAATGGTCAATGTGAGACCCACCGAGGCAAGCCCTCCATCTCGGGATACCAGACCCCCCGAGGATACACAGAATGTCCGTATTGGGCCGCATTAGTGACATCATCGATGCCTTCTCTGAGCGCCTGGGTAGCCTTGTAGGCTGGCTTTCACTGTTGATGATACTGGTCGGCGCCTTCAACGCCGTGGCGCGGTACGTCGGAAAGAGCACCGGTACGAACCTCAGCTCCAACGCCTACATTGAGACCCAGTGGTACCTCTTCAGCATGATCTTCCTCCTCGGGGCCGCGCACACACTTCAGCGCGACCAGCATGTGCGGGTCGATGTCCTCTTTGAGCGACTGAGCGCACAAGGACGGGCGAAACTGGATTTGGCTGGCACCATTCTGTTCCTGATTCCCTTCTGCGTGTTCGGGCTGGTCACCAGCTGGCCAACGGTACGCAACTCATGGGCAGTATCTGAAGTCTCCCCTGACCCCGGCGGCCTCGCTCGGTACCCGATCAAGGCCGTCATCCTGGCCTGCTTTGGACTCCTCCTCCTCCAGAGCATCAGCGAGATCATCAAGCGGGTACGCATCATTCAGGGCGGTGGTTCATGAACCCAGAACTCCTTGGCCCCATGATGTTCGGGGTGGCCTTCCTGCTGATCTTCTCCGGCTACCCCGTCGCTTTTTCTTTGGGCGGGACGGCTCTCATTTTCGCCGCTATCGGCGTGTCCATGGACATCTTTCAGTGGACCCTGATGTACGCCTTTCCAGAGCGGATCTTCGGCATCATGTCGAACTATGTGCTGCTGGCTGTGCCCTTCTTCATCTTCATGGGCACTATGCTCGAGAAGTCCAAGCTAGCGGAAGACCTGCTCGTCACCATCGGCGCCTTGTTCGGAGGCATGCGCGGTGGACTCGCCTTGGCCGTTGTCTTTGTCGGAGCATTGCTCGCCGCAGCGACCGGCGTGGTCGGGGCGAGTGTGGTGGCCATGGGACTCATCTCGCTTCCCGTCATGCATCGGTATGGATACGCACCGTGGCTCAGCACCGGCGTCATCGCGGCCTCGGGCACCCTGGGCCAGATCATCCCACCCAGCGTGGTCTTGATCGTCCTCGCTGACCAGCTGGGAGTCAGCGTCGGAGATCTCTTCGTCGGAGCCATGGTTCCAGGCATCATGCTGGCAAGTATGTTTGCCCTGTTTATTATGGTCGTAGCGTGGCTAAAACCCGAGGCCGCCCCTGCGCTTCCCATCGAGGACCGGGCCCAACCGGGCTGGGTCCTGGTCCGGCGAGTCATGTTTGTCATGATGCCACCCTTGGTGCTGATTCTCCTGGTACTCGGGAGTATTTTCTTCGGCGTAGCAACCCCAA
>CAWVVG010000204.1:0-6694 GCA_963932775.1 uncultured bacterium | reverse complement strand
TCCGCGTCGGCATCCGCATCCGCATCCGCGTCAGCATCCGCGTCAGCATCGGCATCCGCGTCGGCATCCGCGTCAGCATCGGCATCGGCATCGGCATCAGCATCGGCATCGGCATCCGCGTCGGCATCAGCGTCGGTATCCAGATCCGCCCAATCTATTCCCGTATCTATGGGGTCTTTGCTCGTGCCATTGCACGCGACAGCAAAAAAGGTCAAAAAGCTGAGAGTCCTGATGGTCATGGATGCCTCCGAAGGTGTGATTCGCTGCGCAAGCTACCCCTTCGGGCCACCGGACAGTGTGCCGAGGCTGTGACATCCCGCAGTCTGCGGGGTCGATTTGCACCGAAAGTCATGCATTGATGCCTTCAAAGTCCACGTAGATACAAGAGAATGCCCCCTGCAGGAATCGAACCTGCGGCCTCGGGATTAGGAATCCAGCGCTCTATCCAACTGAGCTAAGAGGGCCTGCTCTTGGATGGGTCGACTAAGCAGGGCGCCGCCACTGGGCAAGCCCTGATGTTGTTATGAGTGGCCATGCTTACTTGGTTGATGATCTTTGCCTGTTCGCCCAAAGGCCCCTTGACTGATTCTGCGGAGCCTGCGGCGTTGGAGCCGGTGGCCTGGAACGGAGGCTTGGGCACAACCACGGTCGATGTGGGGCAAATCCGGCAGTGGCTTCCGCGGCGCAGCATCATGCACTTGCACTCACCGTGGTCCCACGACGCCTGTGATGGCGTACCGCTAGTCGATGGACGACCGGACATGGACTGTCTTCAGAACCTGCGAGATGCCCTCTGTACGACTTCAGTCGACATCGCATATCTGTCAGATCACCCAACCCACGCCGCGGATCAGCCCTTCGAAGACCTGTTTCATGCCGCACCTGAAGACGAACGCATCGAATTGGACGGCAAGCTCATCGCCACACGCATCAGCTGCGAGGACGGCCACACCGTCCTGTGGCGTGCAGGCATCGAAGACGAACTGATGCCCCTGGGCCTCGAAGGGCATGCGGCACCAGGCGACCCGGAAGAGAATCACCGACTCTACAACGAAGCCACAGGCGAAGCAATCGCTGCGGCTCATGCAGCCGGGGCCTTGGTTTCCATGGCCCACACCGAAGGCAAGACCCTCGAAGACCTCAGCGAGTATGTGGCCATGGGCCTTGAGGCCGTTGAACTGTTCAATCTGCACGCCATGTTCGACCCCTCCAAGCGATCCGAAGACCTGGGACTCGACCCCCTGGGCTGGACCAGCGACATCGCGCCGTTCACCCGGCCGGACGGAACCGGCGAGCCCGACCTCTTTTTCCTTGGAGTGTTCGAAGAGCAAACGGTCAGCATAGAGCGGTGGGATGCGCTTCAGGAAATCGACCCGGTCGTCGGCTTCGCGGGCACCGATGCACATCAGAATGTTCTCCCCTTTGACCTGCGCGATGGTGAACGGGGCGACTCCTATCGACGAATGCTGCGCTGGTTCAGCAACCATGTGCTCGTAGATGCGAGCGAAACATTGCTAAGCCCTCAGTCTGCTGATGCCGCCCTCGCAGCCGGCCGGGTCTACACAGCCTTTGAGATCTTGGGTACCCCGACTGGCCTCGACTTCCACCTCAAAGGGGCAGAGGGAGCCATCACCGAGATGGGAGGAACCGGACAAGGCACCGAGCTAGTGGTCGAGTGCCCCACCCTCTCGGCCGCATCCCCCACCAACACCACGCCTCCCGAAATCACCGCCACGATTTTCAAGAATGGAAGCCCATGGAACACCGGCTGTGGCACCCACACCATCGATGGACCCGGCAACTACCGCACCCGCGTGGACATCATCCCCTACCACCTGACAGACTTCCTGGGCGAAACACCCGATGAGTGGCTACACTCATATCCGTGGGTGTACACCAACCCGATTCGCGTGCTTTGACCGGAGAGCCCCATGGCTTCAAATTGGATTTTTCCTGCGACTGCGCTCCTGATGGCGTCACTGACCGCAGGCTGCAGCGAGAGCAACATTACCAAGACCGGCGGCGTCGAAGAAGAAACTGAGACTCCTCCCGAGCCACCGTTCAGCACGGACTGGGGCCAGTGGCTCTCGATGGCCGTCTACGAGGGACGGCCCGCAATCACCTTCTATGACAGAAGTCAGGGCGGCCTCGGCTTTGCCCTTGGCACCATGACCGGAACCGAGGTCGAGTGGGCCTTCGAGGGCGTGGATGGCTACCCCGACTCGTCCGGTCTCGACCTGGGCGACCGCGGGACCTACGGATCGATGGTCATTGATGCAACCGGCATGATCTGGACCTCCTATTATGACAAGGGCGCAAAGAACCTTCGCTATGCCAAGCGGCACCCGAGCCTCCACGCCTGGAAAGCGGGCATCGCAGATGTGGGCGAAGGCAGCACTCAAGATGCTGGGTGGTTCAGCTCCATGGCCATCGCCTCGGACGGCATGCCCATCGTCGCCCACCATGACCATGGTGCCGGCACCCTGCGCATCGCGCGGTGGGATGGCACTGGATTTGTGGGTGGAGTCTTCGACCGAGGCGAGGCTTTGGTTCCCGATACCGGCACCGAAGAAGAAGCTCAAGATGCCAATGTTGGGCAATTCGTGAAGCTCAAGGTGATCGATGGAATCGAATACATGGCCTACTACGATGCCGCCCATGGGAACCTGAAGTTTTCCATCGGTAGTGACATCCACGTGGTCGATGCCGAAGGCGATGTGGGCAAGTGGCCCGACTTTGACGTCCGTGGTGGAGAGGTGCACATCGTGTACCAGGATGCCAGCAACCGGCAACTCAAGTATGCCAAGGGCAATCCAGGCAGCTGGGCGTTCACCGTAATCGACGACGCTGCCTACACCGGAGCGGATACCGCACTGTACTTCGACGGCGATTCACCAGGCGTCGTCTACTTCGAGGGCCGCAACAATGACATGAAGCATGCCACCCTTGGCGGCGACACATGGAGTACAGCGACCATCGCTACCGAGGGTGCAGTTGGGTTCCACAACGAGGTCATCACCCTCGACTCCAAGCAATACGTGGGCTGCTATGACTACACGAACCGACGCGTTCGCTTTGAGCCACTGGATTAAACAATGATTGCGCTGTTTCTGTTGTGTTTGGGTGCCATTGCGGGCACGGTACGTGTCCATGTGCTCGATGTAGGCCAAGGCGATGCTGTACTGATCGAGGCGCCCGGCGACAAGACGGTGCTCATCGATGCAGGCACCGGTAAATCCAAGGTCGCCCAGCAGCTGCAGGAACGGGGCATAAAGAAGCTGAACTTGGTGGTCGGAAGCCACCCCCACGCGGACCACATCGGCGGCATGGCAGAGGTGCTCAAGAGCTTTGATGTGGGCATGTACGTGGACAACGGCATGACCCACACCACCCTTACCTACAGCCGGACCACCATGATGGTCGAGAAAAAGGGGATCCCATATCGGGCGGGTGTGAACGGCCGGGTGTTCAACATCGGCGACGAAGTAAAGCTCACGGTCCTGCATCCGCGCTCAACATTGCTGAGCGGCACTCGGTCCGATCTCAACAGCAACTCAGTGGTGATGCGCCTCGACCACAAGGACATCTGCTTCTTGTTTACTGGCGATGCGGAAGAACCCACAGAGCGGGCACTGCTCAGCGGGGGGCTGGATGAGTGCGATGTACTCAAGGTCGCCCATCATGGCTCTAACCACTCCACTTCTGACTCCTTCTTGCGAGCGGTCAAGCCTCGGTACGCTGCCATCAGCGCCGGTTTAAAGAATCGCTATAAGCACCCCGGTGAGGACACACTGGCGCGCCTTAGCCGCGCAGGTGTCACGGTGCATCGGACCGACCTCGAGGGCACCCTGACCTTCACCAGCGATGGACGAAAGGTCTCGGTGAGCACCAGCAAGAAAGCGCCCACTCTCGATCCCGAAGCTACGGTGGCTCCAATTTCCGATGCACCCCATCCCCACACACACGAACAGCCACTACTGGCCACAGATGAGGCCGTCGGTCCAGATGCGGTCAACATCAACTCGGCCGATGCAGCGGCCCTTGACCAGTTGCCAGGCATCGGGCCCAAGAAAGCTGCCGCCATTGTTGCCGATCGAACCCAGAACGGGCCCTTCGAGAGCTGCGGTGACCTGCAGCGTGTCTACGGCATCGGACCCGCCACAGTCAGAGGCATAGCGAGTCAGTGCACCACCCTGGCGCCCAAGGAGACACCATGATCATCATCGATCGGATGGAGAGCGACCGCGCCATAGTGGAAATCGGGGGTGAGATGATTGAAATACCCTCATCGGAACTGCCAAATGGCTCAAAGGAAGGCGATGTATTGGTCCTTTCTGTGAACACCGAGGGTGTAGGAAACTTGAAAAAAGACAACGAAGACCGCCTGAACCGCTTGCGCGAGCGGGACCCAGGAGACATGGAAATAGACTTGTAGGAGGTTTTGTATGCTTCGGTTCCTTTCAATTTTGTTGGCTTCATTTGCCCTGACCCTGTCTGCCTGGGCTGGCATCAATGTAAATACTGCCTCTGTGTCCGAGCTGACTGGCCTGCCAGGGATTGGCCCGGCGAAAGCTTCGGCCATCATCGAGGCGCGCACCCAGAATGGGCCATTTAAGAACCTCGCCGACCTCGATGCCGTTCCTGGAATCGGACCCGCAACCTTGTCCAACATCACACCGCTCGTCATATTTTCAGCGGATGGAAAGCCCGCCGCGGCTGCACCCGAAGGTGCCGCTGCACCTGCTCCAGCAGCCAGTGCGGTGAACATCAATGCCGGTGATGCCTCAGCACTCCAAACCCTTCCTGGAATCGGTCCCTCCAAGGCCACCGCAATCCTGGCTGATCGAGCTGCAAACGGGATCTTCGCAAGCTGCAGTGACCTTCAGCGTGTCAAGGGCATCGGTGCTGCGACCGTAGCCGGCATCGCAAACGTGTGTACGACCAAATAGCTCAGGCTTAGTTGAAGCGCTTGAGCGCGTCGCTCACCATTCCAGACACATCTTGCACCGACGCCCGTGGCTCGGGCGATGGTCCCTTCACGGGCATGGACACGTCATTGGGAGTGTGTTCTCTGGGAGGATCCGACGGAGGCCGTCCCTTCTTGACCAGAGCTTCAATCTCCACCTCATCCAGGCAGCGAGCCTCTCCGATCATCGTGGCATTCAAGGCGATCTTGGACACGTGCTCGAGCAACTCCATCCTCAGAAAAGCTTGCTCAAATCCACCGCCAACGGCCAGCACGCCATGGCGCTCAAGCAGGATGACATCGGCCCGCTGCAGGGCTTCACCAATGGCCGCACTCAAGGCCGGGTCTCCCGGGCGGAAGTATGGCACCATGGGAATTTCTGGACCGAGGCTCACCACGGGCTCGGCCATTATCGGGTACGGCAGGGGCACCCCCGCAACCGCAAACCCACAGCAGGTGGGTGGATGGGCATGGATCACCGCCGAGATGTCCGGTCGAGCAGCGTAGGCTGCACGGTGCAGCTGAAGCTCCGAGAAGGCGCGACGTGTGCCCTCGATGACACTGTTCTCGCCATCTACGACAATGAGCCAGCTGGGCTGTACATCCGCTTTGCTGACTGCGGTCGGCGTGCACAATAAGCGCTCGCCCTCAAACCGGGCCGTCAGGTTTCCATCGTGGTTTGCGACCCAGCCGTTGCTGTGCAGACGATGGCTGTACCGGACAATCTCTGCCCGGAGTGCTTCTTTTTGGGCGGGGCTCATGCGATTGCTACCTGGTCCACAATGCCCACGATGACCGCATGGAAGGGCGCATCATCGTTCTTGAGAATCTGACGCGCCGTGTTGCCCTCTCGGGCGGCGACCACCAAGTCCCCCACTCCCGCTTGGACTGCATCCATGGCCAAAAAGCTTGTGGCCCGTGGGGTGTGGGTGTCGGTACACACAGGCTGAACCACCATAATCTTGTGACCATGGAACGACGGGTGCTTGACCGTCGAGACTGAATTTCCAATGACGCGGCAGAGAATCATAGGTGGCTCCGATCGCCCCAGGCGTGGTCCACAATCTCGACGATGCCGCAGTCCACAGGGGCAAAGGTATTTGGAAGCGTGAGGGCAGCCTCTCGGCCTGTCACCCAACTCACCAGGTCCCCGGGACCGGCCTGCAGTGCATCGGCCGCAATGATCGGGTCACCCACCGGTGTCTCGTCGTGCTCAACCGGCTGAATCACCAGCAATCGAATCCCCTCGAGAGTCGGGTACTTCACCGTACAAACCACCCGACCGATCACCCGTGCAAGTTCCATGTGTCTCCTTAACCAACCCGAAAGGGTGCTGGACGAAGCAGCCAGACCACCATCTCGGCGTGGGGGCGTGCAATGAGCTCAGTTCGATGAAGACGGCCACGGGGCTCGAGAACTGCAGTAGCGGCGTCGATGGATGCTTGTACATCGTGCTGGGCACCGGACACCAAGTAGTATGCGCGACCGCCGAGACCGATAGCGACACGAATGCCGACCAGCTCCACATCTGCACCTTTGAGCGCGGCATCGGCGCTCAGCAGGGTACTCGCCACATCGGTGCCTTCAATGACACCGAGCGCATCCTTCACACTTCCGTGCTCGACACCTCGAAGGCCATCGACCAAACCACCGTGCACCATCGGGAGCAGCATCTCGGAGTGGATGCGCTCCACAAACCCATCCATCACCCGTTGGTGACTCTCGCCC
>CAWVVG010000203.1:0-6703 GCA_963932775.1 uncultured bacterium | reverse complement strand
GTACTTCGACACGTGGTTCAAAGGGGCACCAGATCCCCTGGGCGTCACGATGGAAGGCATGGACTATGTGGCCGCCGTCGACATCTCAGAGCCGATCGAGGCCCACCTAATCGAAGGGCTGAATGAGCCTTTCTTTGAATTTTTGATGAAGCCGAATGCTGAAATGGCCCGGGATCCGCAGCTGGGAAAGGACCCGGAACTGTGGGACAAGCGCTTTCTTGAGTACACCACCCGTGCGTTCAAGAACTACGGCCGAATGCGGGCCTTCTGGAAACGCTTGGATACGGTTCGGGACGACTATGGCTATGTGGTTCGACAGCTGAGGCAGAATCGCCTTCCAGAGGTCTTCGCGGCGATTCCCTACCAAGAGAGTCGGTACAAATCGAAGATAACGTCCATCGCCTGTGCTGAAGGCTACTGGCAGTTCATACCGGAGTCCGCAAAGCGCTCCAACATTGAGGTCAAGGACTGTAAGTTCAAGGGAACCAATCAATTTTGGAGCCCCACCCGCCTGGTGCCGGTGATCAATGTCATGAAGCGGGCGCCCTACATTCAGAATGGGCGTTGCCGAATCAGCTCGTGCAAGATCGATGAGCGCCAAGACTTGGCCATCTCGACCCGAGGGGCCCTGTTTGCCTTGGGTGAGGCCTACGAGGACCGCGACTTTCGCAGCTCCGGCGCTGCCGTACAGTTGACCATACTGAGTCACAACGCAGGCTACGACAACAGTCGATTTGAGGAGAAGAGGGTCAATCGAATCAATATTCTGCCGGCTTACAAGCGCTACCTAAGAGACAACAAGCTGAACACGGCCCCCGACTTCTATGGCCAAAATATCTCCTGTGTAGGCCTAAAAGAAACCGACTACGAATCCATGTCAAACACCTGCGGAAGTGCCTTGTGGAACCACACCCAGCACTATGCATACAACATCGTTGCACAGCACTTGCTGGCAGTTTGCTACTACGCGAAGAACTATGGAAATGAAAACTCCTTCGAGCCGTGGCGGAACTGGGCCCGTGCCGACAAGTACTGCGAAAAGTTGATCGAAGTACCCACTCGAGAGGAGGTCCAGAAATGGTAGGCATGCGGTCGGTCATGGTTGCTGCCAGCTTGATGGTGACGCTTGGGCTCAGTGGGTACTTGCTGTACCAAGAAGAAGTGGCCCCACCGGAAGTCATCACGTCTCATGTGGTGCTCAAGGTCGATCCGTTGCTGCAGGTTCGGTATACCAAGAGCAATAGAAAACAAAATCTCAAGGCCTTTGGGTTGCCCGAACGCTTGCGAAAGACTGCCCTGGATCGGATGCGGCGGATCGAGATGCAGCATGAGCGAAAAATAGAGATTCTGCTCAATGGTGCTGCCGACCCAAATGCCATAGCTGACGCGCTTTGTGGCGAAACGGCACAGGTGCGGCCTCGGTATGGAGCACTGCGATTCTTGGTTAAGGAAAAACAGTCTCGCCGAGACCCCATTCGCATCTCGAGCGTGACGGGCCTGGAGGTGGCGGAATGGGCCTTGGTGGCACCCATTGGTGATGTCTATGCCCTGGCAGAACTGTCCGACAAACGCAAAGAAGACGCCACACTGATGGCTCTGGCTGCGATACTCGAGGGCCGTGAAGAAGACATATTGGAGGGCTATTCACCTTGGGGCCGAGGGATCTTGCCAGGCGCTTGGTCCTGGGAGGATGTGGTGAAAAGGCATCCAGGCATTGATGAACGGGTAGTGGAGTATGTGGCCGTGATGCACCTGTTTGTGGAGAAGGCGAATGCAGATGGCGGTATCTGCGGTGAAGAAGATGAATGAAGCGGTTAGTGTGCATAGCCAGTCTTCATTTTTATGAGAATATGGTAGTTAGACCGACCTACCCTCGAGGATAGATGGAACCCCGACGCCGATTCCGAATTGTGAAGGAGCTCGCCGAAGGAGCTTTCGGAAAAGTCTTTTTGGCGGAGATGATCACCGGTGACAACTTCAAGTCGGTGGTGGCCATCAAGCTGCTTCACGGCAAGTGGGTTGGACACGAGGAAATCGTGCAGCGGTCTCGTGATGAGGCTCGGGTTTTGGGCTTACTGCATCATCGGAATATCGTTCGCGTGGAGGACCTCACCTCTATCAATGGTCAGTGCGCGATCATCATGGAGTATCTCGAGGGGGTCGACCTCAAGTCGCTCATTCGGTACTGCTCAGACAACAATGCCGATCTACCTCGGAAGGTGGCCTTCGAGATCATTGCCAGCTCAGCCACTGCCCTCGATGCGGCCTACCATCGGAAGACCTTGAGCAGCGGTCAGGCTCTCCGCTTGATTCACCGGGACATCAAGCCTTCCAACATCATGGTGACTGTATCGGGCGAGGTCAAGGTGCTTGATTTCGGCACAGCGCAGGCTCAGTTTGAGCACCGTGAAGCGGAGACTCAAGCGCTGGCATTTGGGTCCGCTGCCTACATGTCACCCGAACGCATGATGGGGGATCAAGATACTCCAGCCGGTGACATTTTCTCTTTGGGAATCACGCTCTATGAACTCCTCTCCAAAAAGGGTTTCGGAAAGGTGTACATCCGCGGTGAGAAGTTTGACGAGTCCTTGAACGAGCGCATTGACGGACTCGAGTTGAGTGACCTGGGACAAGCCAGGGCGACACAGGTTCGGCAAGTCATGAGGCTGATGCTCGCCTACGAAGTCGCCGAGCGCCCCTCTGCCCAGCAAGTGGTGGAGTTGATGGAGGCCTTGGCCGAGGAAGTCAACGATGGCAGCCTGCGGCGATTTTGCCGAGAGGTGGTCGGGCCCGCTCACGAGTCGGTTGAGGAGTCTAATCCCAATGGTGCTTTCACTGGGAGCACTCTGTTTGAGGACTCATCTCGGGTCCGCATAGAGGAACTCGAAGACGTAGAAGCCCGTGTAATCGCTGAAGTTCCGGAGAGTAACGAGCTGTCGACCAGCGTACTACCGGTGCAAGCCGGCTTGGAATATCTTTCCGACCCATTGGCGCCCGAAATTGAAGAAACCGATGTCGCTGAGGGTGGCTATGCGGCGTACGTCGAGTCTGGTGCATCACCGGCCTCGGCATCTTCGGCCTCGAATGGTGGGCCAGAAGCTTCTGCTGGAGGCGGACGGGGTCTCATCTTACTGGCCGTATTTGGCCTGACGGTCGGTGTTGCAGTTTTGTACGTAGGCTTCAATAAATTTGTGAAGCCTGCGCCGGACCCAGTCTCCGATGTGGTGGTGGATGCGCCGAAATACATTCCCGGTAGCACGGTGGAGACCAAGCAAGCTGGTGGGTCTGGTGGGGCGCTATCTTTGGAGATTTCAGGTGATGAAGGAGCGAGGGTAACGGTGTCTGCAGCCCTTTCCGGGTTCAACTACAAGTGGGACGGAACAGGAGTATTAAAGCTCAACGACCTTCAGGAAGGTCCGTACCGTGTTCGCATTAAAACTGACGGTGCATCCTTCGTTTTACAAACGAAGGTTGAAACCGGGCGCACATGCGCGTACCGTTACGGTCTTGAAGGTGGGGGCGAAGATTGGGACAAGTCCGGCTGTTGATTGCCCTGTGTGTGGGGATGCTGTCGCTCGGTGAGGCCTATGCCTTTCCGGCAGAGTCTCTCCAGAAGGCACGAGAGGCCATTGCCAACGGCAAACGGCGAGATGCCCGAGATGCGCTCGACGCAGCCCATCTTTCGTTTCTTGATGGAGACTCCGTTGTACTGAACGATGTGCTTGCCCAGTATTGGTTTTATCGAGGCTTGGTCGCCAAAAAGAGAGGCAAGAAAGCGGCGACGATGGAAGCATTTCGCCAGACTCTTTTGGTGGATCGGTCATTTCGGTGGGACCGAGACTTGGTGGATGATCTGGAAATGCGCAAGGTGTTTGAAGCCTTACGAGGTGAGGTCGAAGGCCGCGATGTTCATCCAGCTATGGTTCCGGAGAGTACGGGATGTGCAGTGCTCTACGTGGATGGTTCACAGATTGCGTTCGGGGACCAAGTCAGCATCGGGGAACGACTGGCACAGATTCAGTGTCCGAAGGGCGACGTATATGGTGCCTGGACCGAATTTGATGAAGAAGAACCCTTCAACTGGTTGGCCATGTGCCCTTATGAAGTCGACACTTCGATAGAAATATTGGCTGAGGAACCGCCCGAAGACGATTTTGAGCAAATGGGACCCTCGTTTGGCAGTGCTGCAGTGGTATCCGGGGGCCCTTGTGCCGCGGAGAGTGCACCACCACCAACGAGTGAGGGAGACGGGGTGGCGGGTGCCGAGGATCCGGTAGAGGCGGTAGCCCAGGCGTCCGTTGAGGCCCCAAACCAAGAACCAGCAGGGCCTGGATTCTTCTCTAAGGAACTGTGGTCAACTCGACGGGTCCTTGTAGCGGGAACCGGAGTTGCATTGCTTGGCGGAGGCGTGGGTTTCCACTACGGCGTCGTAGTACCATCCTTCAAGATGGTGGAATGGGGACGTCGGAATGCAAGAGGCATCACTCGGTATCAAGCCGACATTCTCACCGGCCGGTTCAGGACACGGCGGGCCATGTCTTGGGGCCTAATGGGGGCCGGTGCTGTGACTACGGGTGTGGGTCTGGTTTTGTTCAGGCCGTCGACAAACCTGGCCGTACAGCCCATTTTATTCCCTGGTGGGGGTGGGCTGCGCGGCCAGTTCTGATCAGAATTCAGTGCCGACGTAGACCCGCAATAAAGTACCGTTGAGGTTCAGGCTGCCCACACTGATGGGCTCGTCTGACCGGTCGCGGTCCTTGAAGTTGAATGCGAAGATGTGGCCATATCCGGCCTCCGCGCCCAAGTGGCCCGCTGTTGGGCCAACCTTCAGCAGCTTCGGCTTCCACTCCATGCCCACTGCCGCGGTGAAGCCGGGCGCGAAAGCGTTGTAATGAACCGCGACCTCAGAGCCTTCCATCTCGATGTCCTCATCCATGCGCAGGTTGGCATGAGCAAATATGCCCTGTGCAGTGAGTGTGGCGTTAATCGAGTGGCCTAAATCGTGACGGTGACGGGCGCCGATCTTCAGTTGGTTCACCGTCGAGGCGATTTGGAATGAACCTTCTCCGGCCCAGTTTCCCATGGAGTCATATTCCGAATCTTCACCGGTGTAGACCGTGGTTCCCACCGTCCCTGTGTGAAGTCCTACCAGCAGGTTGGTGTTCTTGGCGACCGTCATGCCGCCGTCGATACCAAACGCTGGCATGTGTCGGCTGAAACTGAGGATGTCGAAGTCCACGTCTGTTGTGCCTTGAAAGGCGGAGTTGAGGTTGAGCTCGTAGGTGTCCGCCATGGCGACACTGGAGAGGGCGAAAAGGGTGAGTGATGTCAACATGCGCATGATTTACTCCGTGTCTCGGCGGGGGAGGGTGTCTTCTTCCATCCATTCAGCGGTCGCGAAACCACCGGTAGATTTTATTTTTCCGGTGCTTGGGTCCAAGAAACTGATCTGCCCCAAGGCGGAATCATGGGAGATCGTGAACCCGCCGTCTGGGCTGGCATCGATGCCAACCGGGGCGGAAGGGAGTTCGATCATGTCGTAGTTTCCGGGAGCGGACAGGTCGACTTGGATCAGGGCGTCAAAGCCTTTGAGAAGGAGAAGCGCAAAGGCTCCGTCTTCGGTCTGCACCATCTCGAGACCAACCGGCTCTGACTCCAGTACCAAGCTGACAATGTCGTTGCTCAATAGGTCGGCGACCGCCAGGCCCCACCGACTGGTCTGGTAGCCGTCCAGTCCGCCTTCGTTTGAGTCGTACCTTGGCTTAAGCACTGCGACTGCGTAGTCAGCTTGTGGGCTGAGCTGAAGGGAGTCAACCGGATTGGAGGCCACGTACTCGACCGTCTCGTGATTCTCTAGATCGAGCAGAACGATGTCCCGCACTGAGTCGTTTCGGGTGTTGTACAGCACTGCTGAACCGGCACCCATGGCGATGTCTGTGGCGGGATCGTCGAGCTCGAAGGTGGACCGTTCGATGAAGTCGTGCTCGGTGATAATGTCGACCTGTGCCCGATCTCGGTAGACCAAGATGGTCTGGCCGTTCTCAGCATCTGAGGACATGTCACTTGGGCTTGCGTCCAGCGCCTCCATGTCGATACTCACAACCTCGAGGTCAAGCTTGTAGAGGTCACTTGAGCCCTCGATGGAGATGAGGACGTAGCGCTCGTCCGGGGTCAGGACCGCTGCCGAGGGGTCGACTTCGATGTCTGCATCGAGGGTGAGTGGGTACTCTACTGTGATGGCTTGGGTTTCGAGGTCGAGGACGACAACCTTGGAGCGAGACATGATCACCGCGCGCTGCCCATCCCCTGTGAACAGGATGTTCCGGGGCATGAACCCAACGGAAACGGATGCCGTGTCACCACTTTCTAGGTCGAGCAGAATGACTTCCGAGAGGTCAACGATGGGGCCGCTTACTGAAGTCGTGTCACTCGCGTCATCGAGGTAGACCAAGGCGGTGTTACCGTCGGGCGTGAAGGCCATGGCGTTCATATGGGCCGGGACATTGGCGACGGCCTGGCGCTTACCATTGTCGATGATGGCCAGCTCGGTCTTGTACTCCAAGGCGTTCTCGGGGCAGTCTTCGACGGTCTTTATCTTCGGGTCGGTGTCTTCACATACGGGCCATTGAGCTTGAACCAAGAGGCGGCCCTTGGTGGCATCGGGTCGCATGCTCAGGGGGGTGGCTCCGTCGAGGTCGACCAC
>CAWVVG010000202.1:0-6712 GCA_963932775.1 uncultured bacterium | reverse complement strand
AGGCTACACTCCAGAGTGAGATTAACGTCACGCCCCTCATCGACGTGGTGCTCGTCCTGTTGATCATCTTCATGGTGCTCACACCGATCACTATCTCTGAGATTAGCGTGAACCTGCCGGAAAAAACGGAGACCGTCGAACAGGACGATGTCCCCAAAGAGCAGTTGCTGTTGGCGGTATGCGAGGATGGCACATTTACCCTGAACCGCACACCTTACGAGGCTGAATCACTCCGGGAAGACCTCCAGCGTCGTCTCCGTTCGAAAGCCAAGAAGGTGGTCTTCGTCGATGCACACCCCAAAGCCGGCTACCACAGAGTGGTCGCCGCACTGGACCTGGCTCGGGATGCTGGGGCCGATCGCCTTGGAATGGCCTCGTTGAAGACTCCCGCCGAATTCACAGCTTGTACAGCGCCTGCCGTAGAAGAAGCAGCTGTTGAGCCCGGGTCGGAACCGACCCCTGGATAAACCCATGGACTTTGAACAGTGGTGCGCTAACCACCGAGACTCAGTAGACAGGTGCCTTCAATCTCGGTTCGTAGACGCGTGGCCTCCCCCATTTCAGGAGGCGACCCTCTACCCACTCCGAACCGGTGGAAAGCGGATTCGTCCCCTTTTTGCCTTGGCTGCAGCGGAGGCCCTGGAAGGCCTGGTCACCGAAGACCTGATTCACGTCGCATCTTCGGTGGAGCTAATTCATAGTTACTCGCTGGTGCACGATGACATGCCGTGTATGGACGACGATGCTGAGCGTCGCGGCAAGCCCGCAGTCCACATCGCGTTCGGTGAGCCAGCGGCCCTGTTGGTGGGCGATGCTCTGCTCACCGAGGCTTTCCGGATCCTTACCCATACCGACCTAGAACCCTCCGTCCAGATTCGCTTGGTAGCGGAACTGACCGATGGTGCTGGGCACGTGGGTATGATTGGAGGCCAAGCTGCGGACATCGGAATGGGCGGGGCCGTTGACCAAGTAGGGGACCTGATGCGGCTCCACAATGGAAAGACCGGTGCCTTGATTCGTGCCGCAACACGCATGGGAGGAATCGCTGCGGGCGCCGAAGAAGAAGAACTCGCTCACCTCACCCGCTATGGAGCCGCCATCGGCCTTGCCTTCCAAATGGCAGATGACATTCTGGACCGCGAGGAGGATGCCGGAGAAGACGGGCCACCCAGCTATGTAAAGCTGATCGGTGAAGATGAAACTCGACGGCGTTCCGAGGCACTCCTCACTGAGGCCATCGATGCTGCCCAACACCTTGCACAGCCCGACCACCTCGTGGCGCTGGCTCGGTTTACCGTCGAACGGGATCACTAATCCTGTGGCACGTATTCGCCTCGATGTGCTCGTTCTTGAACGGGGCCTAGCTGAGACCAGACAGCGCTCTCAAGCCTTAATCCGAGCGGGCGTGGTGCTCGTTGATGACATGCCACGGGACAAGCCTGGAACCCAGGTGAGCTCCGATGCGAGCGTTCGAATCAAAGGAAATCCCCTGCCCTATGTCGGCCGTGGAGGCCTCAAGCTGGAGGCTGCACTCGATGCGTTCACGGTTGACCCAACCGGAATGGTGGCTGCTGACCTGGGAGCCAGCACTGGCGGATTCACCGACTGCCTCCTCCAACGGGGAGCGGCCAAGGTGTATGCGGTCGACGTTGGGTATGGGCAGCTCGCGTGGTCTCTGCGCCAGGATGAACGCGTGGTGGTCATGGAACGCACAAATGCCAGACACCTAGAGTCGCTCCCCGAGCCTTTGGACCTCATAGTGGGGGATCTGTCGTTCATCTCCCTGAAAAAAATTCTACCCGCCATTCAGCGACTCGCCAGTAAAAATACAGAGGCTGTGTTGCTTATCAAGCCTCAATTCGAGGTGGGTCGGCAAGACATCGCGAAGGGTGGGATCGTCCGAGATCCCAAGGCCAGATTGGCTGCCATTGAGGGAATCCGAGCTGCGGCGGAGGAGTACGGTGCACACTGCAATGGCATCATCGATTCCCCAATCCCAGGTGCAAAAAAGGGCAATATTGAAGCATTGATCCATCTTAGTCTGAAGGCCCTATGAAGCTGTTTCTCTTCCTCGCCTTGGTGTCTTGCGACCCTCCCGACCCTCTGCCGCCCTCCGTCAATCCTGAGCCGTCTCGGAACTCTCGAATGATCTCGGCGGGCCAAGTAAAAGGCTACTCGGTCGATGGATACGAGGGAAGGGCGGGCACATTGGTCGTGGTCGACCGCATCACAACAGATACAAGGAAGCGCGTACGCACCCTCTCCACTGGCCCCATCCTCGTCATCCCAGGCTCGATAAACATTGGCAAAGCCCGCGCGTACTTTGAAGGCCTGGACACCGTCGACACCGTCCGAATCATATGTGAAATGAAGGACTGCCCAGACGGACTCAATCCAAAGAAATAATCCACGGTTCGGCACCACACTGCGCCGATACCGTCACCAGATCCACCGAAGGGTCGATCAAGGACTGCGCTGGACGGTGATTGAGACGGGCCCGAGCGTCTACATGTACAGCCCAGTCCCCTGAACCCTGCAATTTTCGCTGGGCAGCCAAGTGCTGGGCAAACTGGCGAATCATCTGAGGGTGAGTCGCCATCTTGTTGACCTGATACACAGTGAGTTGGTCAGCCCCATCAATGACCTCGTGGGTGCCGAGTTTTCGGTCCAAGGCATGAAAGACCACCTTCCCCACTTTGCTTCTGGTTTTCATTCGCCAGCTGAACCGATGGCCTTCCTCCGTCCAGGCCACATCACCGGGGATGAACCAGTGTCGGAGGGGAACTGCGAGGTGAATGCCAACCCACAAAAAAATTACCGGTAGCACCCAGCGGGCCAAAGGTTGGGGTTTTGGCACTGGCACCTCGCCTCTCCGACACCAACTTGGCCCCAGAAACAACGTGGACATCGCAACCATCAAAAATGGGAAGATACCAATGTGAAAAAGTACGGTGTTGGCCACGTGAAACAGAATCACCGCGAACAGAGCGAAACGGCGAGTCCTGGGCCATAGCAAAAAGGGCACGATAGTCAGGTCAAAGAGAAGCCCGGCGATGGACAATATCAGGGCCATGGGATCCCATGCCAGCCACTCGCCTACCCACAGCCAATCGGACCGCCGATCCAGCCACAGGGCCATGGGCTGACCGGCCAACCAATCCCCGTTGAGCTTGGCCATACCACCAAAAACGTAGACTACACCTACCTGAAATCGGGCCAAATCCAGCATCCATCGCTGCACTCGACCGGTCGTCCCTCCCCCAGTCAGGACAAAGAACAGGCCCAGCCACCACACCAAATAGAGGTGGTTCTGGAAATAGGTCTGATCGATCAGGAATACGTAGCCAAAAGCCAAGCAGAAAACTGCTGCGGCCTTTTTGACATGCCAGCGCCACATCATGGCTCCGCCGCACAGGCCGATGAGCACGAATAACGTGACCATCCCAGAACGACTCAGCACCTCAACCCAGGAAAAGCCCGGGTATGTAAAATGAAACTGAGGCTCCACATAGTAAGCATCTACCCAGCCAAAAAGCAGGTATCGGAGTGCCTCTACCACCATCAATAGACCGAATGCGGAGCACGCTAAGCGCAGCGATGCCGGGTCAATGGGTGTCGACCATCGCACCTGAAGACGCCTTAAAATCTCCACCGCCAATACAGATCTCCAGAGGTCTTGCCCCGATCACCTGTGACCAACTCTCCATAGGTCTGCCGAGACAAAATCCATTCCACTGCGGCCTGAGTCATATTGTCGGTGTCGGTCTCGGGATTCACCCGCTCAATGGACAGATAGATCTTGTCGGTCAACGGGAAGCCCACTTTTACGGAACCGGAGCCCGGGTCAATCTGTACATTCTGTAAGAAAGCCGCTCCGGTAGCCTTGGCCGCCTTTCCACCGACACTCGCCATCGCGGCGCTCAATAAGCCAGCACCGCTCTCACCCTCAGTCTCGGACATTGCATCAGTGGGCTTTCCAAACAGCAGCATCGACATCACATCCGTCTGGTCAGGATATTCCGCCGAGCTCAACTCCATTCCAGTGTTGTCAACATCGCCAGAAATGGCGATCTTTACCGACCCATATTGGCCCACTTGGTGTGCCGCATCTATGTTTAGTTTCGGGTTGTCATAGTCCTCTCCAGTAAAGGTGACCGTCCCCTCATTGATTCCAAAACGCTTGCCCAAGGCCACGGCCTCTCCCCGCAAGGTCTGGAGCTCGCCGACGACCGATAGTGAACCTTCATCCTGCTTTACCCTAAGCTGTCCATCCAGCCCAAGGTCCACCTCGAGCGACGCCAGCTGTGAGAATTTGGAGCCAAAATCCTCCGACATGGGTACCTCGGCACGAAGACGAACCGCTTGGCCAAGATCTACGCCAATATCCATAGACATCTTGTCGAAATCGGATTCTTCCTCGGTCTCTCGCTGCACCTCCACAACCTCTCGCCGTTCCCGATGAATGCTCACAACCGGGTCCACTTCAAATCCGCTCGTATCCTTTAAAACCTCGGCTCCTACCGTAATCCGACCCTCATCCAGCGAAACATCACCTCGTATGGACAGCTCGGGGTAGGCTCCAATCACCGTGAGAGCACCCGAGGTCGCGACCTCCGCCTGGCGGGTGGACGACACCCAGAACTGATCCATCTGGGTCTTGAGGTTCATGTCCACTGTGTCGTCCTCACCGAATGCTATGTCACCCGTGAGAGACAGAAAGCCGGACTTTGGAACCACGCCCCACAACTGGGTCGTGGTGACCTTGAATTTTTCGATGGACACGGCCTCTTTGGTATACCGAATGTCGATCTCAATCGGTTCGTACCGCAGCGCGGTGGGGAGCAGTGTAAACCCTGCCTTTGAGGCACCAATTTGTAGTCTTGGCACCGGATTGGTAATGCTACCGGACACCTCCCCCTCGATGGACACTGTGCCCGTGGCATCGGTGATCCCTTCTGGGCCCGAACCCAACGCCAACGGGATGCCTTCTCCGCTCAAGTGAAGAGCCAGGCCAGGTTGGTCCAGGTCCATTTCCTGGTCGGTGCGCAATGCAAGGGGAATGAATCCTTCCATACTGAAGTGACCTGTCCGCTCAAAATCAAGAATGGTCTGCAGGGAGTAGCCTGCATCATCGGGGGTCAGGGACACGGTAAACTGCCGCATAGCGGCCTCACCAATGCGACCGTTGACGACCACCAATCCCACTTGAGCCTCGGGTGCATCCATAGAACCAGAAATATGAACACCACCGCCCATGGTGCCCTCGAGTGGGTGCCCAATGGCGCCCATGCGTGCGAGCTGTCCCAGATCCGCATTATTCAGGGCCATGTTCGCTTCAAAGGTGTCCAGCCAGGAATCGGTATCGCTCAGGTCTAGCTCTTCGCCATTCTTGAGCACCGCCTCCATGATGGCCTCGAGGTGGGTCGAGAGAGAGACCCACACCTTCATGAACCGGCGATTTCCCTGCTCAACGGAGGTCACGAAAGCGACCTTATCTCCCTTTCGACTGCTCTCGATGTCCAGGCGAATGCGCTCGCCATTCACCCCGACTGGTGTGTCCATGGCACCCACCAAGCGAACGTCCGGGTTGCAGGCTTGGCCATTGACCAGCAAGTCCAGGCTTGCCCGGCCACGCAGACCATCCCCTATGGCCGGTAAGCGTTTTGCAACCTCCTTGAACCGCATTCCCGGAACCATGCTCCGCACCCTCAGGGTTCCATCGCAGTTCAATGACACCGCTCCATCTTCTTGTCGTATGTCTGCACGGGCCTTGGTCCACAGCAGGGTCTGCCGCTCATCCCCCACCTTCAGCTTGACCATGGCAGTCTCATCCGCAAGCTCTATGTCGATCCGAACATCGAGTTCCTGAACCTGACCGGGAACCACTAGGTCATCAACCGTGGCCCATCCTGATACTCGATACCGTCCGTCTTCCCCGCCCACCGAAATGTCCAACGATGCGGTTCCAGTGAGGCCAGCCATTTCAGCAAGTGCTTGCTTGGCCGCATCCGGACCCATCAACTGCTCTGCCATGTTCAGCACATTGGACAAGTCCATTTCGCTCACAACCATGTGGAGATCAGGGGCCTCTGGGTCCGCATTTCCCTCAATGCTCATCCGACCCAGGCCATCCGCGTTGCTCAGATGAATGGAGATGTCCTCGGCACCTGCATCGGTCAGACGAAATTTCAGCGACTGCTCACCCTTGAACCCCTTGGCCTCTAAAAGGGCAAACTCAAAGCCATCCACACCCCAGACTCCCGTGGCCAGGTCACCAATGACTTGCCCCACCAAGAATGGAGCGTCTTTTCGACGAAGGTCTGCATCCACCGACACTGCATCACCGTCGATGGAGAAACGGATGGGCCCACCGTCCATGGAGTAGGTGGGCCCAACGCTCACGGCGGCCACATTCAACACACCTGCCCCCACGGGGCGCCCAGATGGCGACATGGCGATGCTTAGCTCACCATTCAGCCCGCCCATCTTGACCTCGGACTCCTCCATCAAAATGGTACCAATGCCAATTGTCGCGTCTGCAGAAATTGCGCCGCTACCCACTTGTTGACCATCGAATGACAGCTTCATTGAGTCAATGGTCGCCGCCTCAGACACGATGCCCACAAGCTCCAGTTGGCCACTTCCTTTTGATTCCTCACCACGAATCGAGGCCCGGATCCGACCCCGCCCTTTTGCAATGCTCACATCGGCC
>CAWVVG010000201.1:0-6719 GCA_963932775.1 uncultured bacterium | reverse complement strand
CTGAGCAAGATGAGAAAGCCCACTGGATCGGCATCGGTGCCGTCACGTCCGAGTCATTGAGCATCAGCGCGGCCAATGGAGCAACCACAGAGCCCAGCTGGCGTACTTCGCGGGTTGCGGACATCGACATGCGGGTGGGTACACCCACACTCGACAGTACCCATAAAATTCGAGATGCAGGCTGGTTTGAATCCAACGACAAGGTCTCATTCAATCTGCCCCTCGATGATGGCGACGAGCTTGCCATTCGTCGAGCCGTCTGGCGGGCTGCCGATGATTCTTATCGATCCGCCCGCAAGCGCCTATTCAAGATCCGCAACAATCTGGCCGTAAAGGTCGTTTCCGAAGACTCCTCCGATGACTTCTCGCCAGCCACCATAGCGGTGGCTCGACTCGATGTGCCACAGATGGACCTCGATGTCGATGAGTGGCGAAATCATCTGCGGGCCGCATCTTCCGTGTTTACACAATTCGAGGGTGTCGAAGATAGCAACGTTAGCCTGTGGGCTCACCGTACGACCCGCACCATTGTCACCACCGAAGGAACTCAGCTTGAGCTGCCTCAGGTCCAGTTTCGAGTCTCTCTATGGGCCCAGGCGACAGCCACAGATGGCATGGCGATCCAAGTTCACAGGGCCTTTGACGCACACACTGCAGACAAGCTCCCCACCATAGATGAGCTGCTCACTGCAACGAAAGAAGCCGGAGTGAGGGTCGTGGACTTGACCGCCGCTCCAATGATTGAGCCCACGGTTGCACCTGCGATTCTGCGGGGTCGGGCCGCCGCGGTATTTTTTCACGAAGTGCTCGGTCACCGGGTGGAAGGGCACCGCCAGAAGGACGAGGATGAGGGCCAGACCTTCACCGACAAGGTGGGAGAGGCCATCCTTCCCCGTTTTCTCAACGTCATCGACGATCCCACGATCTCACACATCAACGGCGTCGATCTCAACGGACACTACTCGCACGATGATGAGGGCGTGCGTGCTCAGCGGACCGAGATCGTAACCAAGGGTGTCCTGAAGAATTTTCTTACCAGCCGTTCCCCCATCGAGGCTACCGCCACATCCAATGGGCATGGTCGACGGCAGGTCGGACATTCCGTGGTCGCCCGACAAGGCAACCTGATCATCGAAGCGACGCAGACGATTCCATACCCAGAACTGCGAAAGCAACTGCGACGAGAGCTGCAGCGTCAAAAGAAGCCTTTTGGCTTTATCTTTGAAGACATCACCGGAGGTTTCACACTTACGGGTAGGGTGACCCCAAACTCATTCGCCGTGCAAACCGTGGGGGTCCAGAGAGTCTGGGCCGATGGGCGCCCCGATGACCTCATGCGCGGTGGGGACCTAATCGGCACCCCACTCACGACATTCAACGAGATCATGAGCGCCTCCGACCAGACCGCTACGTTCAACGGAACTTGTGGGGCCGAGTCTGGGTGGGTCCCGGTGTCCGCATCCGCGCCAGACATCCTGATTCGCAATCTAGAAGTTCAGCGCAGTGAAAAAGAACATGATCGCCCCCCACTTCTCACGGCCCCAATGGTGAATCAATGATTGCCGGCCTGCTGCTCCTCAGCCACGCATTCGCGCTGGATACCGCAATTATTGAGAGCGCTGTGAGCAAGGAAATCGACCGGGCCATGGCGGGACTCGAGCTTCCAAACCAAGCCCAACCCCACCACATTAGCATCGTCATTTCGGACGGAAATTATGCTGTTGCTTGGGCCCAAGATGGAGCAATAATTGGGACGGATGCGGGTCCGACCCAATTCGCCCGTGTGGATGTGCGGGTGGGCTCTCCCGCCTTCGACAACGGAAATTTTTGGCCACCCATGGGCGTTCCCAATGGAATCACGACCCGTGGCCTTGCCCACGAAGTGAACGAGGTCGCCATTCGCCGCGAGCTGTGGCTGGCCATCGATCGAGCGTACAAAGGAGCGACTCAAACCTTCGTGGCCAAGGAAGCCGCTCGAGAGGGCCGAGGTGGACCCTTCACCGCAGACGTCAGCGACGCCCTCGTGGTGGTTCGAGACCACACAGACCACACTCCGCCGAGTCTCGACACCCTCACCGACCGGATTCACACAGTCTCGCGATCGGTCTCCAATGACACCCACCTAGAGAACAGTGAGGTGGATGGAAATGCCTGGTCAAGCGTGGGCTTGGTGCAGAACAATGCGGGTACACGCGCCTGGATACCCACATCCCACGCCATCGTTCGAGCCGAAGTCTTGGGACGGGCTGCAGACGGGGCTCTGCTTCGAAATACCCGTTCTTGGATCGCCAAAGACCAGGCTCACCTCCCGAGCACTGAGGAGATGGCATCCGATTTAAAGGAGGCCTCGAGCTGGATAGCTGGATTGGTCAATGCCCCGGTCGAGGAAGACTACCTGGGTCCGGTGCTGTTTGAACCCCTCGCTGCCGCAGAATTGTTTCGGCAACTCCTCCACTCCGAAATCAGTGGAACGCCTCCCACAGAGTCTGCTCCAGAGAGCCAGGACGAGGACAGTCGCCCCATCCCAGTGGCACGACTCGGCCGACGTCTCCTGCCACCAGGTTGGTCCGTGGCCGACAATCCCACCGGAAACCCTGAGCTGGCCAGCTACTACACCCACGACTCCGAGGCCGTCCCTGCAACATCGGTGAATGTCATCGAAGATGGCGTGCTGAGGGATGTGCTGATGAGCCGGGTACCGCGGTCTGATCGCTCCCAGAGCACCGGACATGGTCGCTCCTCAGGGCAGAGCCGAAGAAACGCGATGCCCGCCCAAGTGACCGTCCACCCGGCTCGCTCACGGCGTGCGTCAGCCCTGCGACGTACCGCGCTCAAGCACGCCCGAAGTGCCGGCCTCTCATACGTTCTTGTCGTGCGGCGTCTGACCCCGCCCGCGCTATCTCAAGAGGTTGAGTTTGCCTTTACCGGGGATGGCCCCCTGCAAGGTCTGACTGTGCCCTCCGAGGTGATTCGATTGTACCCAGATGGGCGAGAGGAGCCGGTTCGTGGCCTGCGCTTCTCCGGTGTTGACCGCCGAGCCTTGCGGGACATCATCGCCGCAGGTGCCACAGAGGCCCCACTGGAGCGGATGGACGACTCATCGTCGAGCGGACGATTCTCGCTCCAAAAATTTGGTGGTCAGCCAGTTTCTTGGGCCGTGCCCGCTGTCGTCATCGGCGAGATGGAGCTGCGTGGATCGTCCGGGGGTGAAGGCCGAGTGATCGCCGCTCCCAAGATAGCCAAACCCTAAGGCTCCCAGCGCGACTCTCCGGTCGCAATGATGTAGTCCTTGGCATCCCAGCCCCGCGCTACCGCCATGTGCATCGGAACCGGTCGATACAAGACCGTGGCCCTGACATCCACAGGTCCACACCCCTCTGGCAGAGAGAACGAATGGCTGCTCAGGGCGTTGGAGCCTGGCGGTATGCGGTTGTCACTCGCCATATCGATCGCTCGGTAGTGGGGTACATGACGATTGCCTTCCCCATCGAGCAGCACCCGAGCAAAAGCGGTTCCAGCAGTGCCAGCCAAGGGCAGAGAGCGTTGACCGTCCACAGCAGCCTCAGGCCACGGCACTCCAAGATAAAGCTTGTCGCCATCTACCCAGTCCACGTCTCCTTCGAGCTCGAGACCCAGTTCAGAGACCGCTACAACCGTGAGGTCGCCGACCGGTGCAAAGATCTCCATGCCCTTGTCCTCGGCCCCCATTGACGGGTCAGCGAAGGCTCCAATCCCCTCGTAGTCATCGAATGCGCCCGTGGGTCGAACGATCCGGATGATCTGACCGGGCTCGGCAACAGCCGCACCATCGGGCCACATCAACAGACCGTCCCCCGCCACAGCCTCCTCACCCAGGGTGGCGGAGGCCAATGCTCCGCCGGTATCGGGCACAGTCTGACCCCCAGAAGCCATCAGCACCCCACACTCTCCCTCGGCCTCCACCAGCAGCACCACGGATCGCATGGGCTCACCGGTTGGAACCGCGTGACCGCACCCCACGTTGGCGATGCTCACAGTGGTCTGTATCGAGTCGCCTGCAGACCAGACATCCACACTGACATACAGGGCCGTATCGACAAGCCGGGGTTCTCCCATCAACGGCCCACGGAACAGGTGCTGCCGGATGTTCGAAGGATCCCTGGCCCATCCAAAGGTCACTGACTGGTCCTCGGGTTTGGTAATCTCAACCGCATTGGTGGCACCCACGTCGGCTGGCATGTGGCAAAACTGACACGGGGTCTCGTCGGAGTTGTAAGGACCTTCCAGCCACTCCGAATACGTACTGTGAACGGGCAATCCGTCCGCCCAGCGCGGTGCCAAGCTGGTCCCCTCGATCAAGGCTGGCTGCTCCTGTTCGTGGCAACCCGCACAGAACACCGCAGAATCAAACTTGGGTTGGTAACTGCCCCCCATGACGACATTTGGAACATCTATGATTGGCCCATAAAAGACCGGAATGTATTCGAACATTCCTGTTCCTGGTTCATTGGGTCGGCCCATAATCAAACGCTGCCCAACGCCGGGTGGTTGACTCAAGTCCACATCCCGCACCTTGTGGCAGGTGTCACAGTGGACTCCTATGTCAAAGGCCAGCCCGTGAGCCTCGTGCAGGTTGCGCCCTCCTGCAACACCGTTGATGCCCGGAGCATGACAATCCGCGCAAGCACCAAATGCCTCTGGCCGATCGGACTCTGCCAAGCTCGGACTGTCGCACGGAAGCTCACCAATTCCTCCGCATCCCACATTCAGATCCGGCAATACCCCACCGCCCAGGTAGCACTTTTCCATGGTACCGGTTTCGGTTCCGGGCTCGACTCCCAGCTCCCAAGAGCCCCCCGCATCTGCGCAGGACGTCGCGTCAACAAATGCCCGGGAGACCCCTGCATACAGGTCCTGCAGCATCGGATTCCGGGTGGCTTCTGCGTGAGCGGATGCCATAAAATCACTGACCATGGTGGTGTGGCAGTGACTGCAGTTCTCCTCCATGGAGTCCTCTCCATCACCTGGATTCTGGTAGGTGTAGTTCACATTGTCCGGACCCTTGACCTCACGAATCGTGATCTGGATGGGCTCATCGGGTCCAAAGAACTCAAAGGCATTCGCCCGGTATCCAATTTTTGCCGCAACAATGGCCGGAGTCCCCAGGCGAACCTCGGTGTACCAGAGCGAGAAACTGCCATCGGCTTGGGTGAGCACCATGGTGTCCTCTTCGCCACCGACCAGAACCATGGCACCCGCAACGGGCAGCTCATCAGCATCTCGAATCAATCCCGTCACTTCAAACGAGATCAAGCCTGTGTCCTCACCTGTGTCACTCGGAATGGCTGTATCTTCTACCTGTGTTCTTCCTGTGGGTGGACTGCCGGTGCCACCGCTCTTGTCAGAGCAGGAAAGAGATACTGCCATCGAGAGGACGAGAAGCAACCTCATGGCATGCTCCTGATCCACTCAGCAATCAGGGCGAGCCCGTCAGGGTCCGAAAACTCCGTGCCCACAGGAGGCATCTGAGCGTTGTTTCCACGCTCAGCCATCCGGTACAGAAGTGCACTGTCTTCGGGAGAGCCCGCCACGATGCGGTCGGACACATGCTGATCGGAGAAGACTGCTGTGGGCTGACCTACAGTGGTTCTCCAGGCCGCGCTATCCTCCACAGCGGAGACGCCAACATCGAGCCACAGGTCCAAATCGATCGGAGCAACCCGGTCTGCCGTGCTGTTGTGGCACTGGCCACAGTTGGCATGAAGGTAGCCCAGCGCTTGCCCGTCCAAGCCATCGATGGATACCGTGGGGATCGCCTCTGGCGGATGGGAAAGCTTTCCTGCCGCCACCAGCCCAGCCAAGGTCATTCCGCTGCCCGAGTGGGACAACTGTACTGCTGAGAAGCCCAAGCCTCGAGAGGGCCGTCCACCACCAAATTCTGCCGAACCGTGGCAGCTCAGACAGGCCGTCTTTGAAGGGATGTCGTGGGTGGTTCCCTTAGCGTTTTCGAGTCCATCGGGGCCCACCCGTGTGGCCTCCGTCTCCTCCTCATTCCACAGATAGCTGGCCTGAGCCCACTGCCACGGCTCCGCACCCATGCGCTCAAGAATCCGTGTCTCTATGCGCACCCCATCGAGTGAAAACTCCTTAAACAGCCGCGTACCAACCGGGAAATCCCAGTCATTCAAGTCGGCAGTTCCAATGGTCTCGCATTCAGGAATGTAGGCCCATCGGCGCTTGTCCGCATTGTCCGACCACAGATGGAACTGGGGCTCAAATTCAACCATCGCTGGATGAACTTCACCGGCGGCAATGTCCACAAACAACGGTGTGTCCGACAGCAGGGTGGGCAAGCCTTCTTCCAGCGGTGGGGGCCGGACGACCATCGATGCATCCTCCCAGGCCGGTATGGTGTCTGGCTCAAACAGATTCTCACAGTCGGTTTGGGGGTCCGCCGTGTCTCCCCCCGGACTGAATCCCGCCCCACTGTCGTCTCCAGCCGCGGGCTTGCTGCCGGACCGTTCAACCCCACTCTTGCAGCCCAGCCCAAGAACGAAGCAGGCTACGGCGATTGTGGGGCGGGACATCTTAGAGTCCTGCGTGCGCTCGAATATCGTCCAACATGCCTTCGATCTTACCATGGCCCCAAGCGCAGGTGATGATTTCCATCTCGGGAGTCAAAGCACACATCTCTGGATTGTTTTGATTTGTCATCGGCGTGGAGTCCCGCAGCAACCCGC
>CAWVVG010000200.1:0-6736 GCA_963932775.1 uncultured bacterium | reverse complement strand
TGGCTGGACGACCCGGTCGACTGTGACATCCAGCCTGGTGCAGGCCCGCGCCCGGGGCATTGGCGTTGGGCTAATGGAAGGTCTCAGCTACCGCATTACGATCTGTTCGGACCTACACGCAGCCGGTATTTCCGCGGAGATATTCGATGGGAATATTGGGGGTGGCGTGCATCAATCTCAAGGGTCGACACTGGAATGGGTGGTGTCCCCGAAGCACTCAGGCGAACATCTGTTGGCGGTGGAGTTGGAGGGCCTGAAGCCCGGCTTCCACCGGAGTGCGATCACGGTGGGAATCGCCTACCGGTAGCTTGGCACTCAGCTTCTATCTAAAATGATGGCGTGGCAATCGGCGGGCTGTGAATTAGGTGCGCATGAAGAACCGGAGTTTTCATGCATATTTATTTGCTATCATCGTTGATTTTGGGTGTGATTGGCTGTGACACTGAGGCGCCAGAGGGTGAGGTCGCCGATGTGCCAACAACAGAGGCTCCGGCTACACCGCCACCGCCAGTAAATGTGGACGTACCCCTTCCCGAGCTTCCGGAAGGAAATACGATTGCTGTCAGTGTCGAGTTGAGCAAAATTCACTTCACTGGAGCCAAGTTTACTGGGTCCCATGATGGCGGTTTTGAGCGGTTCGACGGTGCAGTCGTGCTCAGCGACGACGAGGTTGTCGCCACGAAGTTCGAGATCGATATGAGCTCGACTACCGCAGACAACGCTAAACTTGCGAAGCATCTGATGGGCAAGGACTTTTTCAAAATAGAGAAATACCCAAAGGCCACATTCGTGAGCTCAGAGGTCGCTGCTGCGAGCGATCCGGGAGCCGTTACCCACACAGTGAAGGGCGTGTTCGATTTTCATGGGAAGAAGCGACCGTTGTCTTTTCCTGCCACGGTAGCCGTCGGCGAGACTGCCATTACAGTGTCGGCCACATTTGATATCAACCGTCAGAATTGGGACTTGGCTTATCCAGGCAAAGCAGACGACCTGATCAAGGACGATGTGCAGATCCGGTTGGACCTCAACTTCCCGACACCCTCGGCTCCAAACGCCGAGTAATCAGTCGCCGGAGTCGCCGGAGTCGCCGGTGTCAGCCGGGTCTTGACCAGGGTTCGCTGGCGGTCCGTCGGTAACCCCCAGGGCACCCGACCCCCGGGAATACTCCACCTGTGGCTCTGCTTTGCATGCGAGGCCGATGATTAGGAATAGGAGCGACAGGTTCATTCCAATTCCAAGGCATCGACTACGGCACCGCAGACGTCATCCAAGCAGCCATCGAGGAATGGGTTGGACAAACCAACCGCATCGAGCAGGGCGGTAAAGGGCTGGGTTCCGCCCAAGGAGCACAACTGCCGGTAGCGCTCCATTGTGCCCTCCCGATTCTGGTTGGCGCTGTGCCACATTTGAAGTGCACAGGTCTGTGCCAGGCAGTAGTCGATGTAGTAGAAAGGCATGGCGAAGATGTGGTGCTGCTGCTGCCACAGACGTCCTGACTCGAAATGCGGCATATCGGTGTAGGACCTATGGGGGAGGTAGATTGCCTCCATCTCGGACCACAATGCGGCTCTTTCGGCGGCGCTCATCTCGGGGTTGCTGTACACCCTGTGTTGAAACTCGTCGACGGCACACCCGTACGGAAGAAAGAGGATGGCATCCTCGAGGTGCCCAGCCTTGTATCGCTCTGAGTCTTCGCCAAAGAAGAAGTCCATGTATGGGAACGTGAGGAACTCCAAGGACATGGAGTGAATCTCGGCGGCTTCATAGGTCGGCCATTGGTACAGCAGCAACGAATGGTCACGGCTGGACCAGTTCTGGAAGGCGTGACCGCACTCGTGTGTGAACACGTTGACATCATCCTGGGTGCCGTTGAAGTTCGCGAAGATAAACGGAACACCGTACCGTGGGACGTCCGCACAGAAGCCGCCGCCTGCCTTGCCTGTGCGGGCTTTGAGGTCCAGCAGGTCGCAGTCGGTCATCATGCGGAAGAAGCTGCTGAAGTCCGATCCGAGGGCATCGAACATTTCGGTGGCCTTACCGATCATCCAGTCGTGGTCACCCTTGGGGCGGGGAACGCCCGCAGTGTCTCGGACAGACTCATCATGAAACTCGATGACTTCCAGGCCTAGCGCCTCTGCGCGGCGGGCATAGATCTTCTGAGCCAAGGGAACCACCATATTGCGGACGGTGTCTCTGAATGTTGCAACATCCTTGGCGCCGTAGTCAGTTCGGTCCATCCGACCGTAGCCGAGGGGTACAAAGTTTTCGTATCCCAGGGTCTGAGCCATCTTGTGCCGGACCGTGACCAACTGTCCGTAGATGCGGTCAAGGTCGTCTGCGACAGCGCTCATGGCTTCGTCCCGCTTCATTTGAGCGGCCCGCCGTGTTTCCCGGTCTGGGTTTCCAAAAAACCCTCGGAGGGTGGAGAGGTTGAGGGTCTGCCCTTGAAACTCGACGGTAATGCCAGCAAGTATCGCAGAGTATTCGGTACAGAGATTGGCCTCCTCCCGCTGGTAGTCGGCGATGGAGGGCTCAAACGTACCCAAGAAGCATTCCCACAGATTGAAGGCATGTTTACCGATGGCCTCTTCGAGTTCTGCTCGATGGGCTGACTGTGTGATTCGCTTGATAAGCTCCATGTCGTGACCCAGGATGACCGGATTGAGGTCATCGAAGTACATCTGCTCGGCCTTGTTGTCCGGGTCTGTCGTGTCCTGTTGGAAGTGCACCATCGCAAGGGTCTGATTGCTCTGGATCTCTTTCTTGCCCTGGTTCCACTCGTGGATCACCGCGATCTGTTCGTCTGCGGAAACCGCAGCATCCCAGGAGGCAAGTAGAGAAAGCGACCGTTCATTGAGCTGGTCAAGTTCGGGCCGCTGGTAGGGCATTTCTGGAAAACGCGGGGCAGGGTGCATTTGAACTCCGGTATGGCCGTTCTTTAACCTTGTTGGGGCGTGGAAGTGTCCGATGGATGCAAGATGCTGAAGTCCACGATAGTTGGCGGACATCTCCTCTTTCCGACGCGGTAGACATTCATGATCTGGAAATATCTGGTTCCCAATAGTTTCACGGCTTTATCCATGATTTTGGGCTTCGCGTCCATTGTCCAGTCGGCCGCCGGTGAGTTTGAGAGTGCCGCCTGGTTGGTTCTCTGGGGTGTATTGCTGGACAAGCTGGATGGCGCCGCCGCCCGAGCGCTGAATGCAAGCTCAGAATTCGGCGCCGAGATGGATAGCTTTGCCGACTTTGTGGCGTTTGGTCTTGCACCAGCAGCGTTGGTGTTCTTTCACCTGACTGGCGGAGTAGTCTCGCCTGGGCAGGGCGGGATCGCGGGTGCATGTGCTGTATATGCGCTCGCTGTGGCCATTCGACTGGCTCGGTTCAATGTGAGCGACCCCGAGGGGGGAGGGTTCATGTTTATCGGAGTGCCCACGACTTTGTGTGGCGCCATTCTGGCATCCGGCTGGCTGAGTGCAGCATCTCAAGGCTGGATTGAGATTGTGTCACCGTGGTTGCCCTTGGTGCTGATCGTCGCTGGGGCGCTCATGGTCAGCAACGTTCGCATTCCTAAATTCGTTTTGCGTTGGAGCAAGCCGGTCAATGCCTTCCAGGTAGTCAACATGCTTGTTGCCTACGTCTTGGTACCCCTCAGGATGTTCCCCGAGTATCTGTTCTTGTTGTCTACTGGATTCCTCTTGTGCGGCACCGGATGGGCCTTCTTCAGAGCGGATCAGGCCATTGAGGAAGAATCATCCGTTACCTGAGCGAGCGGCGCTTGAACCACATGGAGGCGGCCAAGCACATCCATAGCATCGCCCCTGAATAGGTCATGGCAGCCAACATTGCCTCCATGTCTTGAACCCAGGCCGCGAGCAGAAGCAGCACGACGGAAATGCTTCGGTATGGACTGGCAATGGCCACCGCGATTTTGTCTTCCCGGCTACCCGGAGTGAGCACCCAACCGGCCACCATAGACAGCAGAACGGCGGAGTGAGTCACGAAGACCATGGCCCATGGTAAGGTTGTGAGCCTGGGTACTTCGCTGATGAGGATGGCCATGGCGACGACAAAGAGCAGCACCTTCGCGGCCTTCTCGATGAAGGGCTGGAGGCGAGTTGCAAGAAGGGGCCTGAGGTGCCGGAACCCCATCGCAATCGCCAGTGGAATCATCTGGAAGTACAGAATGGTCTGCATCATGCCGCCTAGTGGCAAGGATGTACCATCGGCGCTGTTCGCGGCGCCCACTATCAGGGCTCCCAGGGGGGTGAGGATGGTGTTGAGCAGGTTCATGACAACCAGCAATGAGACTCCGAGCGCCAGGTGGCCACCCGCATTTTGGATCAAAATACCTGCGACCGGACCACCGGGAGCCACGGCTACAAAGAGCAAGCCAGTGGCCCACATTGCATCGAGTCCGGTCATCTGGATGAGCCCATAGAAAATGGCCGGGACTACAAGGTAGTTCACTGCGAGGGCGCTGGTGAGTACCTTGGGCGATTGAAACACGGCTCTGATTTTGCCAATGGTTAGATCGATGCCCACCGACAGCATCATAAAGATGACAAAACTGCCGACCAGGGCCTCTTGGACTGCTGCGGATTGGTCGCTGAACATACGGTTGGGCTTCACTTCTCAGTGGGGAGTGGTCAGGTGGTCTTTGGCAACTCGACCCAGCGTGGGTCGTGGCGGACAAAGATGACGTCCACAGCATCCAGAGCTGAGACGGACTTAAAGTCTGCCCGGGGCAGGTGCTGTGCCAGTGCCCCAGAGACCTGGTGGTGTCGAGGTGAGCCACCACCAGGGCAACCATCAAATGAAATTCGAACCCGAGGTGGGGTGGGAACCCCGGCGATCCATTGACCGAGCAGCGAGATGGCACGCTTGCAGCGCTCTGGAGGGGCGTGTTCCAGGTGCAGATGTATGGGCGTGGGCCGGCTTGGGTCGAAGGTCAGTCGAGCACCGGTTGGAAAGGAGATTTCTTTGGCGGCGGCGATGGCGTCGTCGCTCCAGTGCCCAGCAGTGTTCGATGTGTGTGCTGCCGCTTGGGTTGGCTGGCGGGTCTGTGGTGTCTGTGGTGTCCGTTGGCCGGGGCGGGTAGGGGTCTCGCTGAACAGTGGCCGGAGGTAGCTCCCCGAGAAAAGCAGCAGTGCTGCGCACCCCAGCATGGGCGCCAGCGAGAGGCCCAATATGCCCTCGATCTCCACGAGTCCAAGAGCGGGCGCGGACATCCTGTCGAAGTGCAGGAGGTAGAATGAAATGGCGGATGCGGTGCCAAAGAAGGCTGCGGCTCGAAGCATGGGCACACCAATCGTCAGTTCGTTTACTTGGGCGAGGTTAACACTGTGGGATGCCCCGCAGATTGTCCTTCCGCCTTGCTGCTGTTGCTGCCCAGGTCTTGCCTGGACGGGCAATGGCTGACGTGGGCACGGATCATGCCCAACTTCCAGCCTGGTTGGTGGGTACCAAGAGTGTGCCATCGGCGATTGGTTTGGACGTGGCAGAGGGCCCGCTCCGGGTGGCGCGCAAGGCGGTTTCAGCCATGGGGGGCGGAGTCGAGATTCGCCGTTCAGATGGCCTCGACAGCCTCGTGTCAGGTGAGGTGCATTGTGTGACCATATGCGGCATGGGTGGGTTCACCATGGTCGAAATTCTATCCCGAGGACTGCCCCGTCTCACAGGTTTGGAGCGTGTCGTGCTGCAGCCTCAAGGTGGGGAGACGGCGGTTCGGACCGCGATGCTGTTTCTGGGCTGGCACTGCGTGGAGGCGGTTCTCGTGGCAGACCGTACAAAGCGCTACGTGGTGGAGAGCTGGGCGCCCGGACCCTCCGTCATGCCTTGGAGCGAGGCCGACCTGCGCTGGGGACGCCTGATTCGGTCGGGGCCTGACCCACTATTCCTGAACTGGCTTGCCCAGGAGAGAGCCGATGTAGAGTTGGGACTCTCCAGGCTCTCAGCCGCAAGTATGGAAGGGCATCCGGATGCCGCCGCATTGCGGAAAGAAATCGATGCCATTCGAGCGGAGGAGGCCAGGCTTGTTTAGCCGACCGTGAGGACCATTTCTCCGGTCATCAGCAGAGATGGCTCGTCGTAGACATCCGGTGTGGAAGTACTGTCCACTCCCCACACGGTCCATTCGAGAAATCCCTCGTAGGTGCGAAGGCCGCCACTGGTGGTGTTGATGAGGTCCAAGTCCAGGCTGCCGGCCTTTCCACGGAGGTCTACATCGATGTTCGGGGTGTTCACCACATCGTTCACGTGCCCACAGAAAAATCCAGCCTCGACGCTGATGCAGTCGGGGTTGGAGAGTCGTTCGGGTGCCTGAATCTCTAAGATCTGGTCTGAGTCGGGCGGCACAAAGAAGGTCTGAATGTGGAAGGGTGCGGACTCGCCGTCGTCGGTCACTGGCGCAAACCGGACCCCAATGACTTCGCCGTAGGTGATGATACTGGTGGCCTCAAGACAGTGACCGTCGAGGGCGAACACATCTTGTTTGTTTGACGTGACGTCATCCAGGCGATTTTTTATGCCCCGCTCGTCAAGCTCAGAACACGATGCGTGCTGGGCTGAATCATCTTCATCTGTCTTTTTACAGCCCGTCGCGAGCAGCAATGGGATGATTAGGGGGATGGTGCGTGTCATGGTGCCTCCAGGGACATTGTAAGAGATACCCTGCTAAACCGCCGACCAAACTATGGAGACCGGTTAGGTCGGGCGTTCTATTGGGGGTTGTTCCGTG